>JAYYEE010000397.1:0-3886 GCA_036160175.1 Planctomycetota bacterium | reverse complement strand
GGCAACGGCTGGCTCCGCCAGAAGATCAACAGCTACATGCCGGACACGATCCCGAACGGCGACGTGTTCGTGCCGTCGGCGCTGATTCGTCAGCACCGGTTGCAAGAGGGCAGCGAGATCCTCGGTCAGGCCGGCCTGCCGAGCCGTGGACCGCAGCGGCACACCCTCGCAGAGGTCGAGTCCGTGGACGGCGTGGCCCCTGAAGAGCGCCGCGAAATGGCGCAGTTCCGCCACCTGACCGTCGTGGATCCGGAGCCGCAGTTCGTGCTGGCGCCAGGCAGCGACGAGAACGTCTCGCTGCGGATCGTCGACCTGCTCTGCCCGATCGGCTTCGGCACGCGCGGCCTCGTCGTCGCGCCGCCGCGCTCGGGCAAGACCGTGCTGATGCAGCAGATCTGCCACGCCATCAGCGAGCATTACCCGGACGCGCACATGATGGTGCTGCTCATCGACGAGCGCCCAGAAGAAGCGACCGGATGGAAGCGCAGCGTCTCTGGCGACAACCGCGAGGTGTTGGTGTCGACGCTCGACGAGGGCCCCAAGCACCACGTGGCGGTGTCTGAGATGTGCCTGAAGCGCGCTCAGCGCTTGGTCGAGACGGGCAAGGACGTCGTCATCCTGCTCGACTCCATCACCCGCCTGACGCGCGCCTACAACTCGGCGCTCGGCGGCCGCGGCGGCGCGACCATGTCCGGCGGCGTCGGCGCGAAGGTGCTCGAGATCCCCAAGAAGTTCTTCGGCTCGGCGCGTAAGTGCGAAGAGGGCGGCTCGCTGACCATCCTCGGGACCACGCTCGTCGACACCGGCTCGCGGATGGACCAGGTGATCTTCGAGGAGTTCAAGGGGACCGGCAACCAAGAGCTCGTGCTCAACCGCCAGCTGGCCGAGCGCAGGATCTTCCCCGCGATCGACATCGAGATGTCTGGTACGCGCAAGGAAGAGCTGCTGCTAGGTGAGGAGGTCACCAAACGCCTCTACACGCTGCGCCGCGTGCTCGGTCGGATGAACGCGTTGGACGCGATGCCCTTGCTGATCGACCGTCTGATGAAGACGGACACGAACCAGGAGTTCCTCGACAGCTTCCGCCTCGAAGAGTAGTCCCGCCCTGGTTCGGGGTGGGCAATCGCTATGATCGAAGTCGAACGTCTCGAGAAGAGCTATGGCTTCGCCCGGGCGCTGAAGGGGATCTCCTTCTCCGTCAGCAAGGGTGAGGTCGTCGGTTTCCTCGGCCCCAACGGGGCAGGGAAGTCGACCACGATGAAGATCCTCACTGGCTACCTCGCGCCGTCAAGCGGCGGGGGCACAGTGAACGGGCACGACGTCGTCCGCGAGTCGCTGCGGGTGCGCGAGTGCGTTGGCTACTTGCCTGAGAGCACGCCGCTCTACGGCGAGATGCGGGTCGACGACTACCTCGCCTTCGTGGCGGAGATCCGCGGCGTGACGACGCGTGATCGAAGAGCGAAGGTCGCGCGCGCGGTCGATCTCTGCGGCCTGCGCCTCGTGACGGGCAAGAACATCGTCGAGCTCTCCAAGGGCTACAAGCAGCGCGTAGGCCTCGCGCAGGCGATCGTGCACGAGCCGCCAGTCCTGATCTTGGATGAGCCGACCTCTGGTCTGGATCCGAACCAGATCGTCGAAGTGCGCAACTTGATCGAGCGGCTCGGCGAGGAGCACACGGTCGTGCTTAGCACGCACTATCTGCAAGAGGTCGAGAAGTCCTGCACGCGCGTCATCATCGTCAACCACGGCGAGATCGTCGCCGACGGCACCCAGGCCGAGCTGGTCGCGACGCGGCCGCAGGGCGGCGTCAGGCTAACCGTGCGCGGGCCCGAGGCGGACGTGCTCGCCGCGCTGCGCGAGGCTGCTCCCGGCGAGGGCGACGTCGAGGTGGTCGCGCGGCCGGAGGGTGCGGTCGAGTGCCGCGTCGCCGCACGCGCCTCGGACGTGGACCTCGCGCGGCGCGTGGTCGATCGTGGCTGGGCGCTGTTGGCGATGCAGCGCGAGCAGGCCAGCCTCGAGGAGGTCTTCCGCGACCTGACGTTGCGGGCGCCCGAGGAGGCCGCACGTGGCTAACCGCTCCCTCGTGATCTTCCGGCGTGAGCTAGTGAGCTACTTCCTCTCGCCGATCGCCTACGTCTTCGGGGTCCTGTTCCTGACCGTCCTGCTGTTCCTGAGCGCCCAGTCGACGCTGGTCCACAACGCGCAGGCCAGCATGCAGGCGTTCTTCCTCTACCTGCCGTGGATCTACCTCATCTTCCTCCCCGGGTTGACGATGCGGCTGTGGGCTGAGGAGCGGAAGCTGGGGACGATCGAGCTGTTGTTGACGTTCCCGGTGCGACCAGGGCAAGTGGTGATGGGCAAGTTCCTCGCGGTGCTCACGTACCTCGCGTTCGTGCTCTTGCTCACCTTCGGCTTGCCCATGACGTTGGGCGCATACGGGTCGGTCGACTGGCCGCCTGTGCTGGGCGCGTACTTGGCGTCGCTGCTGTTCGCCGGCAGCTTCGTCGCCGTCGGGATGTTCTGGTCCAGCATGACCAAGGACCAGATCGTCGCCCTGCTCGCGTCAGTGGTGTCGCTGGCGGTGCTATTCCTGCTGGGCTACCCGACGCTGATCGAGTTCTTCGGCGCGAGCCTCCCGCCGGTCGTGGCGGACGTGCTGAACGGGCTGAGCCCGTTCAAGTATTTCCAGAGCATCGCGCGCGGTGTGTTTGACACGCGCGACTTCGTCTACTTCGCCTGCTTCTGCGGGTTCTTCCTCTACTGCAACGTGCTCGTGCTGAAGGTCCGGCGCGAGTCGAAGGGGTGATGTCGTGATGCCGTCTCACGCGACGCGCCGGGCTGGAGAAGCAGGGCAAGCGCTGGCGCTTGCGCTGCACGTGCTGCTCGTGCTCTTCGTGCTCGGTCAGGTCGTCTACCTCGCGTCGCGGTTCCGCGTGCGCGTGGACATGACCTCAGACCAGCTCTGGACGTCGACGCCGTCGACGCGCAAGGTGCTCGGCAAGCTCGAGAAGCGGCTGTTGATCGAGGCGTACTTCAGCCCGAAAGACGACCTGCCGCTGAACATGCGCGGCACGCGCGATTGGGCGGACAACTTCCTGGACGAGGTCACCCAACTCGGCAACGGGAAGGTCGTCGTGCAGCGCTACGACCCCAACAGCGACAAGGCGGTCGCAGACAAGGCGACGCGCCTCGGCATCCAGCCCCTGAACCTCAGCAGTCGGTCAGCAACCTCGTTGTCTGTCGATCAGCACTGGCAGGGGTTGCGGCTGGTCTACGGCGGCAGCAAGCAAGAAGTTGTCGGCTCCTTCCTGCCCACGAGCTCCTTCGTCGCAGAGGCGATCGTCACGCCGAAGATCAAGGAGGCGATGGTCGAGCAGAAGCGCCGCTTTGGCTACATGGAGTGGCCGGCGCGGTCGATGCAGCGCGGCGCCCCGCAAGGGGTCGGTTGGTCGATGTGTCGCGACAACCAGAGCCTCAAGAAGCGCTACGAGTTTCAGAACTTCAAGGACGAGGACGGCGCGCTGCTGCCGGACGACCTGGAGACGCTGTTCCTGTTCCGGCCGAAGGACCTCAGCGACCGCCAGAAGTATGTGATCGACCAGTTCGTGGTGTCCGGCGGCACGCTCGTAGTGTTCGCCGATGCCGCAGAGTACGCCGTCGGTCCGCAGCGACTGATGCGCAAGATGCCGATGAGCGTCGACGCGCAAGACAGCAAGTTCGCGTTCGTCGACGTGCTGCGTCATTACGGCGTCGACTGGCGGGCGCGGCTGGTGTGTGACATGGCGCCCCAGGCCTTTCAGGCTGCGATCACGGCGCGGCCAGAGTACCTCGCGGTTCCGGTCCGCGGGCGCACCGGGATGCAGACCTTCGCGCCCGTCAACTACCC
>JAYYEE010000396.1:0-18900 GCA_036160175.1 Planctomycetota bacterium | reverse complement strand
GTGTACGACCCTGAAGAGCTGCTGGGCGTGCTGCCGAAGGACACCCGCACGCCCTACGACGTGCGGGAGGTGATCGCGCGGCTCGTCGACGGAAGCCGCTTCCACGAGTTCAAGCAGCGCTACGGCAACACGCTCGTGTGCGGCTTCGCGCACCTGCACGGCATGCCGATCGGGATCGTCGCCAACAACGGCATCCTGTTCAGCGAGAGCGCGCAGAAGGCCGCGCACTTCGTCGAGCTGTGCAACCAGCGAAAGGTCCCGCTGCTGTTCCTACAGAACATCACGGGCTTCATGGTCGGCCAGAAGTACGAGACCGGCGGCATCGCCAAGGACGGCGCCAAGATGGTGCAGGCCGTCGCGACGGCGCAGGTGCCGAAGATCACCGTGCTGATCGGCGGCTCATTCGGCGCAGGCAACTACGGCATGTGCGGCCGCGCCTACGCGCCGCGCTTCCTGTTCACCTGGCCGAACTCACGCATCTCGGTGATGGGGGGTGAGCAGGCGGCCGGCGTGCTCGCGCAGGTGAAGAGGGACCAGCTCGAGGCCAAGGGGCAGGCGATGTCGGCCGAGGACGAGCAGAAGCTGAAGGCGCCGATCCTCGAGAAGTACGAGACCGAGGGCCACCCGCTCTACGCCACGGCGCGCCTCTGGGACGACGGCGTCGTCGACCCGCGCCAGACGCGCGGCGCGCTCGCGCTGGCGTTCTCGGCGAGCCTCAACCAGCCGATCCCCGACTGGCGCGCGCCGGTCTTCCGGATGTAGCGATGCGCCAAATCACTGACGACCTCACCGACGCCGGCCGCGAAGTTCTGCAGAACATCGCGGACCAAAACGTGCACGTGATGCACGTCACCACGGATGAGGGCGTCCCCTCGTTCGCCTACACGGTCGGCCTGTGGCATCACTTCCAGCAGCCAGAGGTGATCGTCTTCGGCCTCGACGTCGACGCGGCCGAAGCGCTGCTCCATAACGTGGCAGACGCGTGCGCCGACGGCGCGCGCTTCGGGCACGGAGATAAGCACGACGGCCTGCTCGTTGGCTTCGCCGTGCGCTTCTTGGACGTCGCGCGGGACGTCGGCTGCGAACGCCTCGGGGCAGCAGCGTGGGCCTATGAGGGCGAGGGCTTCGAGAGCGTGCAGCTCGTCTGGCCTGACAAGGAGAAGCGCTGGCCCTGGGAAGGCGGCGTGCGCCAGGGCTTCGCGGACCTACAGCCGCTGCTCGGGCCGCGTCCGTGAGCGGGCGCGACGGCAGCGCGCCGAGCGGGCGCAGCGTTGGTAGCGCCTACTTCCTCGGCTTCATCTTCTGCGCCTTCCTGTGCTTGCTGTGGCTGCGCGGCTTGGGGCGCCTCTTGATCCCTGCGATCCTGATCGGCCTGGTCCTCTATGGCGTCTACCGCTTCGTGCAGGTGGTGCGCGCGCCGGTCGACCCCGAATAGCGTCGCCAAGCGCGGGCCTCTGCGCGCCTGTGCTACGGTGATGAGATGAAGCTGCTGGCGGTCGTACTGGGGGTCGGCGCAGCCATGACGCCGTGTCTGTGGGACAGCGACACGTTGGACACCGAGCTGCGCGGCCTCCCCGACGCGTTGGACCTCGTGGCCGGGCGGTGGCACCGACACAGCGACGCATACTACGCAGACCGCGTCGCGCGCCTCGCGAACAAAGACCCCTTGAGCTTCGCGGAGTGCGATGACCTCGCGGTCGCCTATGAGCATGGTCGCGACCGCAGCATGGCCGTCGCCGTCATGGCGAAGAAGGCTGCGATGTTGGCGGCGACGCCTAACAAGGAGCACCAGTATCGCTATCACGCGAACCTCGGCACGTTCTACGCGCACGAGGGGAAGTTTGACGACGCGCTGCGAGAGCTGCGCGCCGCCATCGCCGTCAACCCGGAGGCGCACTTCGGCCGCGAGGTCTTCCAGGTCGAGCTGATCGAATACGTCGCCGCTGCGCGCAAAGACCCCGAGCTTTGGAAGCGCTTCAGCTTCCTGCGCCACGCTGGCTACAAGCTGCGCGCGTTCCTCGCGGCCGACGGGCTCCGCTATGCCCCGTCTTCGACGCGGAATTGGGACGAGGATTGGCGCGGCACCCGCGAGCTAGACTGGGACAAGGCCTACAAGGCCGTCGCTGGGATGCTGCGCTTTGGTGGCTTGGAAGGCCCCGAGCTCTATCGCGCCCTCGCGGAGCTGTTCTTGGTCAAGCGGCACCTCAACCTCGCGTGGTGGGCGCTGGAGCGCGCGATCGAGCGCGGACACCCGGCGGCCTCTTTGCTGCGTGCGGGCCAGGCGGGCATCGCGAAACACTGGGACGAGTCACGCAGCCACTATCCGAAGACCCCGCGGCCGCCTTCGCGCCAGCAGGTCCAGGAGCAGCGGGACGCGGCCGACCGGTGGGTCGCCGCGTTCCAAGCAGCTGAAGCCGCGGCGATCAAGCGCGGCCAAGACGTGCGTTCCGACGCCGCGTTGCGGCGGCTGCTCGACGCGGCGAACGCCGAGGCCGGCGCTGCGAGAGTTGGCGGCGGCGCGGTCGCCTCGGGAGGTGTGCTATGGGCCTTGCCGTTGTTCGGCGGGATGCTGTTGATCTGGTTGCTGCTCCGAAGTGCGCGCGGGCGTTGACGCACATCAAGTTGCCGCGGGGCGACTTGCGTCGCGCGTCAGCGTCTCGCCGTCGAGCCCCCTGACAGAACCCGTCAGAGGTTGTTCAATAGAGAGACGCTAGACCCCCGGCGACGTTGCAACCAAGGAGACCCCTTATGAACACGAACCCGTCGTGTTTCTCGTCGCTTGTTGTGGCCGGCCTGTTGGTGGCTGGCTCGATCCCCGCCCAGCGGCAGCCGCTGATGGGCATGCCGATCGTCACGACGTCGGCTGCGTCCGCGTCGCGCGCGGGCCCGATCGACGGCGCGCGATCACCTGCTGCCGACCCTGCGGCCGTCACCCGCGGCGTGAAGCTCAGCGGCAAATCGCTCAAGGCCGCGGTCAAGAAGGTCGCGGGCCTGTCGTGGCTCAAGCTAGACCGCGCCAAGGATGAGTCGCGGCAGACCGGACGCCCGATCTTGCTCTTGAAGACGCTTGGTGAGCTGGACGGCTTCGCTTGAAGCGCGCTGCAGAGCTTGCGGGGCGTGACCCTGCCGAACGAAGACACGCTGCAGTTCCTGGAAGGCCGCTTCGTGCTGTGCCATCGAAACATCGAGAAGGATGACCACGTCGGGATGTCGCACGGCTACTCGCCGACACAGTCGGCGGTCGGAACGACCAACGGCGCGGGGCCGCGAAACGTACAGTTCCTCGTGCTCGCGCACGACGAGACAGTGCTGCACGCGGTCCCCGGCTTCTGGCACGCCGAAGACCTGATCAAGGAGCTGACGCTGGGGCTCGAGGTCGGTCGCCTCTACGCGGACGAGCAGATCCGCGCGGGCAAGAAGGCGCAGATGTTCCGCATGCTGCACGACGCCTTCCTGCGCAGGCATGGTCCGGACATGGCGGCGCGCAGCCAGTGGCAGGGGTTCGACCGGTGGCATGAAGAGCAGCGCAAGGAGGTCGAGCCGCGTGACACGTTCACGCTCACGCTCAGCGGGGACCGGCGACTCAAGAGCGTGCCTCGCGTCATCCACGATCGCATGGTCGCGAGGCCGTTCGTGAAGCTCGTAGACTTCGACCTCGAGCAGTTCGTCGACTACGGCCGCCCCTTCTACGACAACAACCACGGCGACGAGGGCAAGCCGTTCATGCGGGCCGCGCGGATCAACCGCAAGCGCACGGCGGCGCAGGAGAAGCTCCGCAAGAAGCGGCTGCGCGCGCAGCGCGGCGCGCGGGGGCGTTAGGTCGAGCGGGGCCGCTCGGCGCGCCGCGCTGCCGAGCGAGATCCTTGCTTCGCGCGCGCGGCCGCTGGCCGTAGGCTGGAGTTGATGAGCTACGAGACCCTCGAGATCGCGATGGACGGCCCGGTCCGGCACGTCCGCCTCAACCGACCGGACGTGCGCAACGCCTTCAACGGGGTCGTCGTCGACGAACTGACGACGGCGTTCGCGGAGGCAGACGCGGACGACGCGACGCGCGTGGTCGTGCTCAGCGGCAACGGCAAGAGCTTCTCCGCTGGCGCGGACCTCGCCTGGATGAAGGAGCAGGCCGGCCTGCCCCACGCGGCGAACGAGGCGGGCGCGGACCATATGGCGCGCATGTTCTTGGCCATCGCGCGCTGCAAGAAGCCGGTGGTCGGTCGCATCCACGGCCACGCGCTCGGCGGCGGCTCCGGCCTCACCGCCGCCGTCGACATCGCGGTGTGCACGGAGGACTGCCTCTTCGGGCTCACCGAGGTGAAGCTGGGCATCGTGCCCGCGGTGATCTCGCCGTTCGTGCTGCAGAAGATCGGCGCCGGTCGCGCGCGGACGTTGTTCCTGACCGGTGAGCGGTTTGACGGCCGTGAGGCGCAGCGCATCGGCTTGGTGCACCGCGCGGTGCCCGCGAGCGAGCTCGACGAGGCGGTGCAGTCCGCGGTCAAGGAGCTGCTGTCTGCCGGTCCCGCGGCCGTCGCGAGCGCCAAGGAGCTGATCCGCTCCGTCGCGCACCTGTCGCTGGAGGACGCGATCCCGGTGACGTCCAAGTGGATCGCCGACTTGCGCGCGACCGACGAGGCGAAGGAGGGGTTCACCGCGTTCCTGGATAAGCGCAAGCCTGGGTGGATGAGCTGAAGCTCCGCGAGGTCACGCCTTGCGGGGAGGTCGCACCAGCAGTCGGAACCGCTCATCGGTGCGCAGCGCGTCGAGGTCCGGCTCGTCGATGGCGTAGACGCGATGGTCGGGGTTGAGGCCGCACGCCAGGCTGAGCGCGTCGATGGCGCGGTCGGGCTGCTCGTCCAGCGCGAGGTAGCACGCGAGGTTGAAGTGCGCGACGTCGTGCCGGTGGTTGCGCGCGATCAGCTGCTCGACGCACCGGATCGCGCCCCCCAGGTCGCTTGCTCGACGCCGGCACCACGCCTCGGTCAGATCGACCCAGTCGTCGTCTGGCGAGATGCTGCGGAGCTCGCCGAGGTCTTGCAGGGCGTCACGGAAGCGACCCATGCGTGCGAGCGCGCGGATCCGCAGCGAGAGCCCGCACGCGCGTCCAGCGGGGTCGGCGAGCAGCGGGTCGACCAGCGGCAGCGCCCGCTCAGGGCATCGGAGCTCGAGCCAACCGTCGACCTCGTCAACGAGGCGTTCGAGCGCGCGCGGGACGGGATAGATCATGCCCGCTCGCTCTCGGTCAGCGCGTCGAGGCGACGCCAGATGTCATCGGCGACGTCGCTGAGCCGGTGGTCGCCGCCGCCGACGATCCAGAGTTGCTTAGCCTCGCTTCCGAGCGCGTCGAACAGGTGCGCGCTCACCTGCTGCGGGATGACTTCGTCGGCGTCGCCGTGGACGACCAGGGTCGGCGCTCGGATCTCGCGTGGCAGGCTGCGTTCGTCGAGCGCTTCGGCGTCCTCGCAGACGCGCTGCTCGACGAAGAAGGAGTGCCCTCCTGGCATGTGCAGCACGCTGGCTTTGTCTAACTGCTCACGAATGCGTGGCATCAACCCGAGCGCAGGCGCTAGCAGGGCGAGCCGCTCGATGAGGTCGGGGCGGGCGGCCGCCGCGTGGGCCGCGACGAGGCCCCCGAGGCTCGAGCCAACGACGATGGCTGGGCCGGTGCGCGTGAGGACCCTGACGGCGTCCTCGACCAGCTCGGTGACCGTGACGCGCCCGAGCGCGCCCGAGGAGTCCCCGTGGCCGCGCATGTCGAATCGCACGTAGCTCCGGCCGCGCGCGCGCGCGTGACGCAGCAGGGACTCGCTCTTCTCTCCGGCGCGGGTCGAGCCGAGGCCGTGGAGGAAGACGTAAGCCGGACGGTCTCCCTCGAGCTCTTCCCCGACGAGGTGGTGGTGCCCCGGGAGCTCGATGCGAAAGGGCGTCGTCGCCACTGCGCGCCTCCGGGGGTGGGGGAGTTGGTGTCTGGGCGGCGAGCGGATCAGACGATCCGCTCGATCGCCTCGATCTTGACCTGGACGGGGCCGGACGGAGACGGCATCTCTCCAACTTCGCCGACCTCCTTGCCGAGCAAGCCCTTGGCGAGCGGTGCGCGGTAGTTGATCGTCTGGTCGTCGGTCGCGTCCCAGGGGCCGAGCAGGCGGTAGTAGAGCTGCTTGCCGGTGCCCTCTTCGGTCAGCGTGATCTTCTGACCCGGCGCGACGATGTCGTCCGGGATCTCCTGATCCTCGATCAGCTTGGCGCTGCTGATCTCGCCGTCCATCTCTTGCGCGCGGCCCGTGAGGTTGCGCTGCTCCTCCATGGCTGACTCCCACTCAGAGTTCTCCGAGAGGTCGCCGAGCGAAGCCGCGGCGCCGATGGCCTGGGCGTTCTCAGGGATCTTGACGTCCACGAGGACGCGGTACTCTTCCTTGATCCGCTTGAGGCCGTCCTGCGTCGTGAAGATGTACTCGTCTTTCTCCCAGAACGGCGTCTCTGGCTCGGCCAGGATGTCCGGGTAGAGGCGCGCCGCGGTGCGGTCGAGGTAGGTCTCGACCTCTTGCGGGAAGTCTTCGCCGGCGCGGGCGACGATGCCCACGAACTGCGCGAGGTCCTCTCGGCTGATCCCGTCGCAGGCCTTGTCGAGCAAGCTGCGCTTGCCGGTCAACAGGCTCAGCAGGCGGTTGAGCAGGCGACCGTGCAGTTGGTTGGACTTGCGGTCCTCGTTGAGGACGCGGCCGAGGTGGAGCAGGACGCGGGCCATGGTGACCGCGTCGGGGCAGCCCTCTTGGCCTTCGAAGACGCCGTCGCTGTAGTACTTGCCGAGCAGGTAGGTCATCAGCGGGTGCCGCTTCGGATACGGCGCCACGCGATTCCAGAGCGAGAGGAGTTCGGGGCCGTGTTTGGTCTCGACGAGCTTGTCGGCGACCTTCTCGACGACGGAGGCTGGCCAGTCGGTGAGCGTGCGGATGCACTGCTCGGCCCAGTCCCCGCCGAGCGCTTGCGGGAGCAGGTTCACGGCGTGCTCGCGCGACGCTTGGGTCGCGAGCAGGTCGATGCGGGTGGGCTGGAGCTGGCCGCCTTCTTCTAGCAGCAGCTCGCGGAGCTCTTCGGCGGCGCTCACAGAGGCCTTCATCTTGTGCTCCTCGAGGAACAAGATGCCGTCGAGGATGTGCGCGTGGCTAGCGCCGGCGTCGGGGTTGGCCTTCTTCTCCTCGAGGGCCTGCTCCACGGTCTTGGCGGCGAGCTCCAGGACCTGAGCGCGGACCTCTGCGTCCTCGGAGCGCTTGAGGTATTCGCGCAGGACGACCACGCGCTCGCCGAGGTCGTTCTGGTGGTGCAGCGTCGCGCTGGCTTCATCGACGAGGCTGACGGGCTTCTTGCGGAGCACGAACACCGGGCGCGTCGTCGTGCCTTCGACCTTCAGCCACGGATCCTTCGTCGCGGCGGTCTTCGCCTTCTTCCACCACGACGCCCACTTCTTGGTTTCGATCACGGAGCCGGCGAGCTCCTTCTTCACCTGGGTGCTGGTGATCGTGCCGCGGTAGAGGCTCGCGGTGCGACGGATGAGCGCGCCCGGCGTGTTAGCCCCTTCGTCTTGGAGCTGCTCCATGCTGAGCAGCTTCATCGCGCGCAGATCGTCATTGTCGAGCGGCTTAAAGCTGTCGAGCAGCGTGTCGAGCGGGAACGGCGAGCGTCGCCCTGTGCTGAAGTGCACGGTGATCTCTTGGGTCGCGGCGTCGAAGCCTTCGACGACACCTTCGCCCCACCCCGCGCCGTGGTAGACCACGTGTCCTTCGGTGTAGCCGCGCAGCCGGTCGAACTCGAGGACCGCGCCGACGGTGGCGGTCATGAGGTTCGATCGCTGCTTGAGCACCGGGAGCCAAGCGGCCTCGCTGTAGTGGTCGTCGATCAGCTCGATGACCTTGTTCACCAGCGCGTCGTTGTGCGCGCTGCTTTGCATGGTCCGAAAGCCGAGCTCCATGGCGGCCTTCTTGTGGCTGTTGTCGACTAGGCTGTCGACCATGGCGGTCGCCATGCCGAGGGCCTTGCTCGCCATGTCCTGTTCGCACAAGGCGTCGAGGGTGTCGGCGTAATGGGAGACCCGCTCGGCGTCGGGGGCGCCGACAGCTTGGGTCCAAGCGGCCTCGAGGTCGTCGAGGTTTTGAGAGCGGGCTAGATGAACCAGTTCGTGCGTCAACTTCGGACCCGTTGGGTGGCGTATGCGGCGGAAATCGGGGGGGAGACGATACCCCCTCCGCCGCCGTGCCGCCACCGTTCCGTGTAGGAAGCGGCGGATCTGGCAGAACTGCCGCGTCGGTCCGCGGTCACTCCGCTAAGCGCGAGATCAGCGTGTGGACGCTGTTGGTCGAGCAGGACTCGTCGTAGGACGACAGCGGGATCTCGTCGAGCGTGTCTTCGTCTGCAACCAGGATGACGTAGAACTCTTGACCGTACTGCTGACGGAACGCCGTGATCTTCTTGAGGATCGGCGTCTTGGGGTCCTCGACGCCCTCGATCACGACCCCCTTGCCTTCTCGGCCCCGGCCTCGGAGCACGATCATCGGCGCGTAGGCGGCGACGCGGTTCTCGTCGAAGCGGATCTCATAGTGCCGCGGGCTGTGGCTGTGCACGACGCCTGCCCTGCTGAGGCGGTTGCAGAGGTCCTGCTCAATCCTGCTGGAGAGCAAGCGTCCGCCGCAGCGACCGAAGCCGCCGCCGCCGCCGCCCGAGGCCATCAGCGGGTTGTCGTCATCGACGCTCGTGACGGCGCGGGGGAGGAAGATGGACCGCTCCTTGGCGGGCGCCGGCTTGGGCTTACGTGCGGCTGGCGGCGTCGCGACCTTGGCGGCGGCCTTCCTCGTGGCCGTCTTCTTGGCCGCCTTCTTGGTCGCCTTCTTCGCGGTCGCTGCCTTCGCGGGGGTCTTCTTCACGGCCTTCTTGGCCGCCTTCTTCTTGGGAGTCGCTGTCGTGGTCTTCAATGCCATGGGGCTCGGTGGCAACGGTCCTACCGGAGTCCTCGGCGTCTTGCGCTCGGACGCAAATTGTCACACGCCGGGGAATTTGGCCTGCTATAGGCAGGCAGGATGGGGTCGCCAAAATGTCGGTTTTGACCTTATCAGATTTCGCTGATCTCGGAAGCCCCGCAAGCTCGCCTTGGGGTCGACGATGCGGTAGCCCAATTGACCTTCCATGGCTCAGAACGACTCCGAACGCGTGATCACGCCGGCGCTCCTGGCGTTCCTGCTGGCCGTCATCGGTGTGGTCAGCTGGGCGATCGCGACCCGGCACCCGGCCCCGGACCTGGAAGGATGCATTGAGCTGCTCGGCGACGGCGACCTCGACCGCGAAGAGCGCGAACGTATCCTCCTGCGAGCAGTCGATTTGGTCGAATCCGCCGGTCCTCGCGGGCAGCTGGCAGGCTGCCTCGCAGCGCTCGCGCTGGACGACGCGGCGCGCTTCGAGCCGCTGCGCGGCGCGCTCGCGGCGGCAGAGCAGCTGAGCGGTCCCGGGCTCCGTTGGCTAGACCTAGGCGATCCCATGTTGGCGAACGTGTTACGCGCAGCGAGGCTCAACGGGCAAGAGGCCGAGGTCGCCTGGTCGCAGGTCGCCCAGCAGGCGCGCATGGTCGGCAACGCGCTCGCCGCGCAGCTCGCGGCGCAGGCGGTCGCGCCCGGCAAGTAGCGCTCAGTCGAGCTCGAGGCCGCGCTCTTCTTCTTCGGTGATGCCTTCGCCGAAGGAGCTGCCAAGGTAGACCCGCCGAACCTGCTCGTCGGCGACCACGGACTGCGCGTCGCCGTTGGCGATCACCTTGCCCTGGTTGATGATGTAGGCCCGGTGCGTGATGCGAAGCGTCGCGATCACGTTGTGTTCGGTGATCAGGATCGCGATGCCGGAGCGGGCGAGCGCGGCGAGGATCGGCAGGATCTCCTCGACGGTGATGGGGTCGACGCCTGCGAACGGCTCGTCGAGCAGCAGCAGCCGCGGCTCCGTCGCGAGCGCGCGCGCGATCTCGAGGCGGCGCTTCTCGCCGCCGGACATCGTCTCGGCGGTGGAGTCGGCGACGTGCATCAGCTGAAGGTCCTGCATCAGCTCGCGCGCGCGGTCCTCACGGTGGGCGCGCTTCATCCCTCGCGCCTCGAGGACGCAGCGGATGTTGTCGATCGCGGACATCTTCTTGAACACCGACTCTTGCTGGGCGAGGTAGCCGAGTCCTCGCCGCGCGCGCCGATACATCGGCTGCTTGGTCACGTCTTCCCCGCTCAGTACGACGGAGCCGCTGTCAGGTGTCACCATGCCGACGACCATGCGGAAGGTCGTCGTCTTGCCTGCGCCGTTGGGGCCCAGCAGGCCGACGATCTCCCCTTCGCGGACGCTCAGGCTTACCTGGTCGACCACGCGCCTGCCGCGGTAGGCCTTGACGAGGTTGTCGGTCTGCAGGATCTCCTCGCCCACCTCAAGCGCGGGTTCCTCGTGGGCGCGGATCGACTGGTCGTGCACGTGATTGCGGGTGGTGCGGAAGGGATCGCTGGGCAGCGTCAGGTCGCAGCCTGCGGCGGCCGCGGACAGTCTCATGCGGGCTGACGATCTTCGCCAGCAAGATCCGCGGGGTCCGAGCGGATCCCGCGCTCGCGCGGGACTCTAGGTCGCCTTAAACCGCGGCTTCGTCGCGAGGGCCCGGTGGTCGGCCCGCGCGCGCGGGTCAGCGGTGTGGCCGCGTGGCCGCGGTGACTTGCCGCGCTGCTCAGGAGAGCGCGCGGCGACGGCTCACCGCACGAACCCGGCGCGCCCGGGCCATTCGTTCTGGAAGATCCAGCTCAGCGGCCGCACCGGGTAGAAGACCATGAGCGCGCGCCCTTCGATGTCGCTGCGAGCGACGAAGGAGATGCCCTTGGTGTTGGTCGTGTCCTGCGCCGAGAACGTCGCCGCAGGATCATCCTCAGCGGCGTCCATGCGCCGGAACGTGACCTCAGGCCCCCAGCTAGGGCCGATCTTGGCGTTAAGGCGCAGCAGCTCGCCGTACTCGTCGATCATCACGATCGTGTCCTGGTTAGGCAGCGCGATCGGGGTCTCGTCCCGGTCCGGCGGGTTCTGCAGGGGCATTGCGCGCTTGTTGCCGCGGATCGTCCGCACCGCCTGCTCGCTCCCGACGGGCACGACGTTGTCGTCCGCGTCGACCGCGATCGTGATCGCCGTCCAGCCGCGGGAGTCGATCGACTGGCGGACGTTGTCGCCGAGCATGTAGTAGTGCCCGTCGGGGACCTCGATGATGTCCGGGTTCTTGTCGCCGGCGTAGTGCTGGTCGCGGTCGATCCGGACGTTGTCGAAGCGGACCTGCCCCTTGCCTTTGCAGACGAACTGAGGGGTCACCTTGCGGCCAGGGACGGGCCGCGAACCGTCGAGCTCGCAGCCTCGCCGGCACGCCCACGCCTCACAGTCCCAGCGCACCAGCTCAGCGCCGTCTCGCCACGCGAGCAAGCGGTCGTCGACGTGCGCGAACGACAAGTTGGTCGTGACGCCGGCCGCGATCTCCACGTCGAACGGCTCGGACGCGCCGAGCTGCTTGTTCGCGTCGCGGACCTCGACGCGGCCCTTGCCTGCTTCGATGACGAGCGCGTAGATGAGCTTGCCGAGGTCCGGGCGGGTCACCTCGATCTCGATCGCGAACGACCGCTGCACCTGCGCCATGGTCACGTCGGCAGACATCCGCGCGTCGGGGCAGATCTCGAGCGGGATGTAGCCCTCTTGGTAGCTGCCGAGCGTCGCCTCACGGATCTTGGCCGCGACGTTCGCCGGGTAGCCGTCCCATACGCGCTCGACCATGCCCCCGTCGACCTCGTCGCGGAAGTAAAGCAGGGCGCGCTTGCCGTTCGGCGCCAGCGTGAAGCCCGTCGCGGTCTCCTTGGCTGCGCGGCTCGGTGACGCGCCGAAGATCTGGCCGAGGGCCTTAGTCTCGGCGCGCGCGTCTCGGCGCGTCGGGTAGACGTTCTTCCACATCAGCTCTTGGAGGTCGTCCGGCTTCCGGAGTGGGGTGTACTTGGCCCCTGGGCCGTCGCCCTCGACCTGGTAGACGTTGCCGCCGGCGATGGTCAGGCGGTCGTTGGGCATGCCGACGATGCGCTTGACGTAGTTCTGGTTCTTCTGGAGCGGGTACTTGAAGACCGTGATGTCCCAGCGCTGGGGCTCGCGGACCGTCTGGATGAGCTTGTTGACCAGGATCCGGTCATAGACGCCGGCCTCGTTGCTGCCCATCAGCGTGGGCTGCATCGAGGAGGTCGGGATCTGATACGCCTCGATGCAGAACCACTTCAGCAGGACCGCGGCGAGGATCGCGACGCCGAAGGCCTCGAGGTTGTGTCGGATCGGTCCGACGAGGATCGGCTTCTTGGCCTTCTTGTCTTTGCTCATGGCTGGGCTGCGCGGCGGAGGGCGCCGACATGCCAGATCGTAGGCGGGAGCCGCGGCGGCGCAAACGTGTTCGGCTCCGAGGCCCGGTCTAGACTGGCGACATGAAGGCCGCCTCGATCAGCTTCTCGTTGGTGCTCCTCGCTGGCTGCGCCGCGGCGCCGTCCGCGTCGCTCGCGCCGTTGCTGTGGACGCCTTCCTCGGAGCGGGCGCGCGTCTCGGCGATGGTCGTCGACCTGGACACGGGCGAAGTCCTGGTCGCGCGCGAGGCCCACAAGCTGTGCCGGCCTGCCTCGACGATGAAGCTGCTGACGTCGGCCTCGATCTGCCGCAGAGCGCTGGGTCGAGCGTTCCGCACACGCGTGGTCTGTGACGGCCCCCGTCGCGGCCGAGTAACGCTGGTCGGCGACGGCGACCCGCACCTGAGCACAGCAGACGTGCGCAGGCTCGCGGTGCGGCTCGCAGAGCAGGGCGTCACCGCCGTCGAAGGGCCGCTGCGCGTGGTCGATCCGCTGCGCGACGCGCCGCGTTGGGGCGAGGGCTGGATGTGGGACGACGAGCCCGCGGTGTTTCAGCCGATCCTCTCAGGCGCGACCGTCGACCGCGGCTGCGTCACGGTCTCGCTCCGCGGCGGTGAGCGCGAGTTAGAGGTCACGCTGCAGCCGGTGCAGGGCGCGCTCGAGGTCCGCCTGGGCGGCCTCGACGGCGCGCTCCGCGTCACGCGCGGCCGCTACCGCCACGCCGACGTGGTCCGAGTCAGCGGTCGCTTGCCGCGCGGCGCGGCGGCCGAGCGACGCCTCAGCGCGCCGGACCCCGCTCGCTACACGGGCTACGTGCTCGCGGACGCGCTGCGGCGGGCTGGCGTCGCGGTGCCGGACGACGTCGGCGTCGAGGTGCTCGGCCCGCGTGAGGTCCCGGCAGGTGTCGAGGCGTGGTGCGAGCGGCCGCTCTCCAAGGTCGTCACCGAGACCAACAAGGTCAGCGACAACCTCGGCGCCGAGCTGCTGCTGCGCGACCTCGCGCGAGTCAGCGACTTGCACACCGTCGAGCTCGGCGTCGAGTCCGAGACGATCGGCCGAATGACGGTTCGCGCCGATCTAGACGAGCTCGGCGTCGACGAGGGGGGCGCGAGGATCGCGGACGGCAGCGGCGTATCGCACTACAACCTGATCAGCGCCGAGCTGTTGGTGACGCTGCTCGTCGACATGCACGCGCGTGGAGGGGCTGGCTTCGAGTTGTTTCGGAGCAGCTTGCCGGTCGCGGGCGTCGACGGCACGTTGAGCGGCCGCATGCAGGGCACCCCCGCAGCGGGGCGGGTCTTCGCCAAGACGGGCACCATCTCGGGCGTGAGCAACCTCGCAGGCTATGTCGACACGCGCTCCGGCCGCAGGCTCGCGTTCGCGAGCTTGTGCCACGACTTCGTCGGCAGCCCCGCGCCTTGGCGGGCGCTGCAGGATCGGTTCTGCAGCGCGATGGCGGCGCTCTGTGCGGCGCCGCGCAGCGCGGCGGCGGGGTGATCGTGCCGCCGGCGAGCTCGCGTTCGGTGATGCGGTGGGCGGCGACGACCTGTCCGCCGATCAGGTGGCGCTGGATGATCTCCTCGAGCACCTCTGGGTCGCAGCCGCGGTACCAGACGCCTTCGGGGTAGACGACCGCGATCGGGCCGTTCACGCAGATGCGGAGGCAGTGCGACTTGTTGCGTTGCACGCCGCCTGGCCCCGCGAGCCCCAGCTCCTTGAGCCGGCTCTTCAGGTAGTCCCAGGCGACGAGGCTCCTGTCGCGATCGCAGCACTTGGACACGGTCTGGTCGCAGCAGAGGAAGATGTGTCGCTTGGTCTGCTCGAGACCTAGCGCGCTGACGATGCGGGCTTCCTCCTGCGCGTCGAGGCGGTCGGTCATGCCAGCGCTACTTGCTCTCGTCTCCGCTTCGAAGCACGGACAGGAACGCCTTCTGCGGGATCTCGACGCTGCCGACCATGCGCATGCGCTTCTTGCCCTTCTTCTGCTTCTCGAGCAGCTTGCGCTTGCGGCTGATGTCGCCGCCGTAGCACTTCGCGGTCACGTCCTTGCGCATCGCGGAGATGTTCTCGCGCGCGATGAACTTGCCGCCGATCGCCGCTTGCAGCGCGACCTCGAACTGGTGGCGCGGGATCTCCTTGCGCAGCTGCTTAAGGATTTTGCGGCCGCGCTGCTCGGCTTGGTCCTTGTGGGTCAAGAACGAGAGCGCGTCGACCTCTTCGCCGCTCACCAAGATGCGGACCTTCACGAGGTTGGACGCCTCGAAGCCCTCCACCTCGTAGTCCATCGTGCCGAAGCCGCGCGTCAGAGACTTCAGCTGGTCATGGAAGTCGAAGATGATCTCTGCAAACGGGATGCGGAACCCCAGCATCACGCGCTCTTTGCCGTAGTAGTCCGTCGAGACGTAGACGCCGCGCCGCTCGGTGCAGATCTTCATCACGGCGCCGACGAACTCGCTCGGGACCACGACGTTGACGCGCGTGATTGGCTCGAGGTACTCGTCGATGAACGTCCCGTCGGGGAGGTCGCTCGGCGAGTGGATCTCTTTGACCTCGCCGTCGGTTAGCTGGACGCGGTACCGCACGCTGGGGGCCGTCTGAACGATGTCCATGTCTTCCTCACGCTCGAGGCGCTGCTGGATGACCTCCATGTGCAGCAGGCCGAGGAAGCCGCAGCGGAACCCAAAGCCGAGCGCGTCGGACGTCTCCGGCTCGAAGGTGAACGAGCTGTCGTTGATGCGCATCTTCTCAAGCGACTTCCGCAGGTTGTCGAAGTCGCTCGGGACGGTGGGGTAAAAGCCGCAGTAGACCATCGGCTTGGGCTCGCGGAAGCCCGGCAAGGGGTCGCAGCGGAGCTCCGCTGCCTTGTGCGTCACGGTGTCGCCGACGATCACGTCGGCGAGCGTCTTGATGTTGGCGACGACGTAGCCGACCTCGCCAGCGCTCAGCTGCGGGAACGCCTCCATCTCAGGCGTCAGCTTGCCGACCTCGAGGACCTCGTGCTCGGTCTCGGTGCCGAGCATGGTGATCTCGTCACCCTTCTTGATGGTCCCGGTCATCACCCGCACGTAGATGACGACGCCGCGGTAGTCGTTGTAGACCGCGTCGAACATCAGCGCCTGGAGCTTGCCCGCGGGGTCGCCGGTCGGCGGCGGGATTTGCTTCACGATCGCGTCGAGCACTTGGTCGCACTGCAGTCCGGTCTTGGCCGACACGGCGATCGCGTCTTCGGCCGGGATGCAGATCGCGTCCTCGACCTGTTGGGCGACGTGGTCGGGCCGCGCGTGCGGCAGGTCCATTTTGTTGAGGACCGGCACGACCGCGAGCTGCGCCTGCTCGGCGAGGTGCGCGTTGACGACGGTCTGCGCCTCGACGCCTTGGGAGGCGTCGACCAGCAGCAGGGCGCCCTCGCACGCTTGCAGCGACTTAAGGACCTCGTAGTTGAAGTCCACGTGCCCAGGCGTGTCGATCAAATTGATGAGGTAGAGCGTGCCGTCGGGCGCCTTGTAGTTCATCGAGACCGCGCGGGCCTTGATGGTGATACCGCGTTCGCGCTCGAGCTCCATGTTGTCGAGCAGCTGTTGCTTCATCGCGCGCTTCTCGACCGTGCCGGTGATCTCGAGCAGGCGGTCGGCGAGCGTCGACTTACCGTGGTCGACGTGCGCGATGATGCTGAAGTTGCGGATCAGGCTGGGGTCGGTCACGTGGCTGCTGCTCGCGGCGGGCGGTGTGGGTGCTCAGTCTCCGGCGCTAAAGGAGTCAGCGCTAGCGAGAAGGGGGCGGGGAATGGTAGGCCAGCGCCGCTGGCGGGCAAGCGGGTATGACGGTCTGAAGGCGATGTGCGCGCACAGAGGTCTGAGCGCAGCCGTCGAACGCGTGGCTGGCGGGGCGGCGCCGGGCGCAGAGTTCGACCGCGCGCGTTGTCGAGCCCCACGGGGCTCGGAGCGGAGCGGCTGCAGAGGCCCGTGACATGTTGTCCGCACTTGGACGTGCTGCGCGGCCGGCTTCAGAGCGCACCGCGCAGCAGCTTTCGGGCTGCGTCGGCGAGCGCAGGCGGGAGCGCGGGGGCGCCGCCGTGCTGCGTACACACATAGCCCGCCACCTTGGATGCTGCGCTGAGGATGCGCTCAGGACCCGCGCAGCCTAGCAGACCTAGGCAACACGCCGCCGCGAATGCGTCCCCCGCGCCCACGCTGTCGACCGGCGTGATCGGCGCCGCCGCGGCGTGCCAGGCGCCGGTCAAGTCGGCCATCTTGCTGCCGCGCTCTCCCGAAGTAAGGACGACGCATCTGAGGTCAAAGCGCTCGCAGAGCGCTCGACCAGCGGCGAAGAAGTCGCCGCGAAGGCTGAGCCAGTCTCCGAGCTGCCGCCACTCCTCCTGGCTCGCCTTCAATACGTTCGCGTAGTCGAGCGACTCGACCAGGACGCGCGGATCGACGTAGGGAGGCCGCAAGTTGACGTCCAAGACCCGCAAGGCGCTCGGCTGCATGGCGTCGAGGAACCGGCGGATTGATGCGCGCGACGTGGGGTGCCGTTGCGCGAGGCTGCCGAAGCACGCCGCGTCGGCGCGCGCAGCTAGCTGCGCCGCCGCGTCGGTCCACGGCACGTGGTCCCACGCGCTCTCAGCGCTGATGGCGAACGACGGGGTGCGGGCTGCGTCGAGGGTGACGTCGACGCGTCCGGTCGCTTGTCCCTCGACGCGCGCGACGCACAGCCGCGTGCCGCGCCGCTGCGCTTCTCGGACCAGGTCTTCGCCGGCGGCGTCGTGGCCGACGGCGCTCACCACCCACGCCTCGGCGCCGAGCTGCCCAGCGTGGGCGGCGAAGTTCGCCGGCGCGCCGCCGCAGCGCCGACCGGCTGCGGTCTGGTCCCAGAGCAGCTCCCCGATGCCGACGATCACCGGCGCGCTGCGCGGGGGCGGGTGTGTGCGGTCATCCGTCACGCTGAGGAGATGATACCTTCGCGCGAGCCCCCCTCGGCGTCGGGCTGTGCCCATCGCGAGGCGCGCTAGCGTCGTGGCACCCAGCCGCAGCAACTGTGCGGCGCGGGGCGGCGCGAGGTTTGCGCCAGCCCGTCAACCAACGGGCGGGATCCGCTCGTGAGGGCTTGCAGCGCGGCTTTAGGTGCCAATCATGGAGGGACCATGTCTCGCATCTTGTCTTCGGTCGCGCTGCTGGCCTGTTGCGGCTTCTCCGCGATGAACGCGGCGGCGCAGAGCTTCCCGATTCCGCTGGCCTACAACTTCAACGGCATGGTCCATGTCGGCGAGGGCGGCCTGCCGGATGACCCGACGGGCTTCCGGTCGATCTCCGACCGCGCCCTCGACTTCCGCAACGGGATCCCGAACGACCCGCTGTTGGCCGACTACCAGCTGGTCGCGGCGCCTGGGGTGCTCGACATCGTGCATTTGGGCAACCGCAACCAGGTCGACGCTGGCAACTGGGCCTTCGAGCCGAGCCCGAACGGGAACAACATCGGGACCCAGCCGACTTGGCTCGCCAACGCAGACCAATCGAGCCCGCAGACGACCGTGTTGCCCGCCCCGATCGCGGTGGTGCCGGGGGCGAGCCTCGGCTTCCTCTACCAGATCAGCAACGGCGGCGGCTCGTTCGACGTCAACCTGAAGTTCCAGAGCGGCCAGACGCTTACGGACACGCTCTCTGGCCCAGATTGGTACACCGGCTCGTTCTTGGGCACGGGCAGCGTCGACATCGCCAACCCGGACCAGAACCTCTCCCTGACCGAAGGTCGCATTGACCTCGACGCCTTCGCGGGCGACGCGCTGACGGAGATCACGTTCAGCAACCGCTCGAACACCAACGGCGGCGTCGCCATCGTCGCCTGCAACTTCGGCGTCAAGGCGACGGCAGAGGTGGTCGGTCAAGGCTGCATCCGCGAGTATGCGTCGTTCTACGAGCAGCTCGGCACGGCGGCGTTCGACCTAACCAACACGGATCTGTCGGCGATCAACGCAGCCAGTGGCTACGTGGTGCTGACTTCGCCCGGCAGCGGCCCGCTGCCGATCGGCCTGATCGACCCGGCAGGCGGAACGCAGCTGGCCCTGCCTGACGACGGCCAGCAGCAGGCCGGCTCGTTCGGGTTGGTGGTCGGCTCCAACGGCTGGCTGGCGCTCGGGCCTGGTAACAGCAGCGGCTTCGTCCCGGAGGTGCCGACCATGCTCGGCAACCCGAGCGACGGCGTCTACGCGTGGACCGATCTCCAGCCGAACACCGCGGGCCTCGTCGTCTATGAGGAGGACGTGCTCACCGGTCAAGCGCGCGTCACGTATGACGGCGTACCGGGATGGAACACGTCCGACCCGTGCTACATCCAGATTGACTACAACGTGTTTACTGGGGACTGGGCGATCCGGTTCGGGACGGTTGGCTTTGCAAACCCCGAGGACTGGCTCGTCGGCTACTCGCCAGGCGGCGCGAGCCTCGACCCAGGGCCGACGGACATCTCGACCGCCCAAGTCATCTTGACGCAGGCGGGAGACCTC
>JAYYEE010000395.1:0-7524 GCA_036160175.1 Planctomycetota bacterium | reverse complement strand
CGGCGCGGTGTCCCGCAGGCGCTCGAACGGCGAGCCGACCGAGCAGCCAGCGCACAGCAGCGCCGCCAACGCTCCGGAGCGTCTCATTCGATCTCCGCCAGCAGCGCGCCAGCTGCGACCGCCTCGCCCACCTCGACCGCGAGCTTGGTGACGGTGCCCGCCCCCTCGGCCGCGAGGGGGTTCTGCATCTTCATCGCCTCGAGGACGACCAGCGTCTGGCCCTCCTCGACCTGGTCACCGACCGCGACCTGGACGTCGACGACGACGCCAGGCATCGCCGCGCGCAGCTCGCGCTTGCCGCTGGCCTTGTTGCCCGCCACCTCGGCGGCCGCGCGTTCCCGCTCGTCGACCACCTTGATGACGTAGCGCTCGCCGCGCACCTGCACGGTGACGTCCTGACCCTGCACGTCGGTCACGATGTCGAAGCTCTCGCCGTCGACCAGCAGCGAGAGGGCCTCGCCGTCACCGACCTGCGAGACGTCCAGCGCCGCGACGTGGTCGCCGGAGCGCGCGATCAGCAGCTCGTCGTCCCACTTGAACTCGACGTCGCGGATGTCGTCCCCGAGCTTGGCTTCGTACTTCATCGTGCGTTCCTCCAGAGGCGGTCTCGCCGGCCCAGCTGAGCCCAGGCGGGCGCGCCCTCGCCGTCGCTCGCCTTGGCGGCCGACGCCGCGCCGACTCGCTCCGCGGCGAGGAAGCGCGCCAGCGCGCCCGCCAACATCGCGACGAGGTGGTGCTCGTCATTGTCGGTCGCGACCGTCGACAAGATGCTGGTGTCGTAGTTGCCCGTGACGAACGGCTCGCTCTCGATGGCCCTGAGCGCGACCGGGAGCGAGGTCGCGACCCCTACAATCCGGAGCTCGCGCAGCGCGCGCTGCATCCGCGCGATGGCCTGCTCCCGGTCATCGCCGTGCACGATCAGCTTGCCGAGCATGCTGTCGTAGAACGGGGTGACCTCGAGGCCGCGGAACATAGCGCTGTCGAGGCGCACGCCCGGACCGCCGGGCAGGCCCAGACGCTTGATGGTGCCGAGCGAAGGGAAGAAGTTGGTCGGGTCCTCGGCGTTGATGCGGACCTCGATCGAGTGGCCCCGCGGCGCCCCCGGCTGGCTGACCTGTTCGCCGGCGCCCACCCGGATCATCTCGCGCACGAGGTCGACGCCGTAACGCTCCTCGGTGATCGGGTGCTCGACCTGCAGGCGTGTGTTCATCTCGAGGAAGTAGAACGCGCCGCGCGAGTAGAGGAACTCGACGGTGCCGGCGCCGACGTATCCGACCTCCTTGGCGAGGTCGCAGGCGGCCTTGCCCATCTCCTCGCGCAGCGCCGGCGTCAGCGCGGCGCACGGTGACTCCTCGACGAGCTTCTGGTGACGACGCTGCACCGAGCACTCGCGCTCGCCGTAGTGCACGACGTTGCCGTGCTTGTCGGCCATGATCTGGATCTCGACGTGGCGCGGCTCGAGCACGAACTTCTCGAGGTAGACCCGGTCGTCGCCGAACGCGCCCTTCGCCTCAGCGCGAGCCATCCGGAAGGCCTCGAGCAGCCCCGACTCGTCCTCGACGATGCGGATGCCCTTGCCGCCGCCGCCGGCCGCAGCCTTGAGCATGACCGGATAGCCGACCTCCTTGGCGGCGGCGACGAGGTGGTCCTCGTCGACGTCGTCCTGCAGGCCGGGGACGAGCGGGACGCCGGCCTGGAGCGCGATGTTGCGCGCGGCCACCTTGTCACCCATCGACGCAATCGCGTCGCCCGAAGGGCCGAGGAACTCGATCCCCGCCGCCGCACAGGCGCGCGAGAAGGCAGCGTTCTCGCTCAGGAACCCGTAGCCAGGATGCAGCGCGTCGCACTCGAACTCCTTCGCGACGGCCAACACCTTGTCTGCGTCGAGGTAGCTCTCCGCCGGCGTGCTGCCGCCGAGGCGCGCGGCGAAGCTCGCCTTGCGCACGTGCAACGCCATGCGGTCGGCGTCCGAGAAGACTGCCACCGTCTCGATGCCCATCTCCTGGGCGGTGCGGATGACGCGCAGCGCGATCTCACCTCGGTTGGCGACCAGGATTCTTCGGAACAACGGCATATTGCATGGGTAGCCTAGCGAGGCTGAGCATCCTTGGAACCACCGACTCCAGCGAGCCGATGAAGAACCGTCTACGCCTGTTCCTACTCCTTGGCGCAAGTGCAGCGCTGCTCGTGCTCCACCGCCTCGGTACTCGCAGCCTAACGATCCTTCGGACTGACGTTCCAGCCGCTGGCGCGACGATCCAGCGCCTCGGGCCCGAGGGCGTCGAGGAGCTCGTCCTGGACGAGCTGGGGGCGCTGCCGCTGCCCTGGGGCTTCTGGGAGCCCCACCCCATGTTCTTTTTCCGCGCCGCAGCGGACCGCAACTACCAGATGCAGCTCCCACAGATGGGCCATCGCACCTACCAAGTGTGGGACTACGGCCTAACGACCTACGACGTGCTGTTCGAGCTGGGACCGTTCACCTGGTCCAACACGGTCGCCCAAGAGCCGCGCTGACGCGCCGCGATCGCCCCTGGGACCGTAGCGCTGCCCGGGGTATGAACGCGGCATGAATCCCCAACGCGTCCTCGTCGTCGGCTGCGGCAACATGGGCCGGTCCCACGCCCGCGCTTACCACCAGCTCGACGGCTTTGAGCTCGTCGGCCTCGTCGCCCGTCGCCCGGAGACCCGAGAGGCGCTCTCCGACGAACTCGGCGGCGTCGCGACGTTCGCGGACTTCGAGGCGGCGTACGCCGAGACGAAGCCCGACGTCGTCTCGATCAACACCTACCCCGACACCCACGCCGCGATCGCGCGCACCGCGCTGCGCGGCGGCAGCCACGTCTTCTGCGAGAAGCCGCTCGCTGAGACCGTAGAGGAGGCCCAGGAGATCGCAGACCTCGCCCGTCAACACAGCCGCAAGATGGTGATCGGCTACATCCTGCGCGTGCACCCGGCGTGGCAGAAGTTCATCGAGGTCGCCCAGACGCTCGGCAAGCCGCTGGTGATGCGCATGAACCTCAACCAGCAGAGCCGCGGCAAGGACTGGGCCACCCACAAGGCGCTGATGGACTCGATGTCGCCGATCGTCGACTGCGGCGTGCACTACGTCGACGTGATGTGCCAGATGACGCGCAGCAAGCCGGTCCGCGTCTCGGCGATCCAGGCGCGGCTGTCGGACGAGCTGAAGCCCGGCATGTGCAACTACGGCCAGCTGCAGGTGGCGTTCGAGGACGGCTCGGTCGGCTGGTATGAGGCTGGCTGGGGCCCGATGATGAGTGAGACTGCATACTTCGTGAAGGACGTCGTCGGCCCCAAGGGGTGCGTGTCCATCACCGAGCGCGAGGGCGAGCGCAAGGAAGGCAGCGCCGACGTCGATTCGCACACCGCGACCAACTCGCTCAAGGTCCACTGGCAGGACCGCGACCAGGACGACGAGTTCACGCGACCCGATGAGTGGATCGACACCACCGACGAGCCGGACCACGACGGGCTGTGCCTGCGAGAGCAGGAGTTCTTGCTGGACGCGATCCAGAACGACGTCGACCTCACCGACCACGTCGACGACGCGGTCAACAGCCTCCGCATCGTCCTGGCAGCCGACCAGTCGGCGCGCGAAGGGCGCACCGTCGACCTCTAGCCGCCGCAGCGCGGGGCGCCCCGCAACGTCCCGCTACAGCGGGATGTTGCCGTGCTTCTTCGGCGGGTTCTGGTCCCGCTTGCTGCGCAGCAGCTCGAGCGCCTGGATCAACATCGGGCGCGTGCGCCGCGGCTCGATGACGTCGTCGACGAAGCCCCGGGCCGCGGCCTGATACGGGTTCGCGAACTTGGCCTTGTAGTCGTCGACCAGCCGCTTCTCCTCGGCCGCCGCGTCGTCGGCACCCTGGATCTCGCGGCGGAACACGATCTTCGCCGCGCCTTCGGCGCCCATGACCGCGATCTCGGCCTTCGGCCACGCGAACATCGCGTCGGCGCGGATGTGCAGGTTGTTCATGACCGTGTAGGCGCCGCCGTAGGCCTTGCGCGTAATCACGGTCATCCGTGGGACCGTGGCCTCACAGAACGCGTAGAGCAGCTTCGCGCCGTGCGTGATGATGCCGTTCCACTCCTGCTCTGTACCCGGGAGGAAGCCGGGCACGTCTTCGAGGCACAGCAGCGGGATGTTGAACGCGTCGCAGAAGCGCACGAAGCGCGCCCCCTTGATGCTCGCCTTGATGTCGAGCACGCCCGCGAGGTGGGCGGGCTGGTTGCCGATGATGCCGACGACGCGGCCGCCGAGGCGCGCGAAGCCGACCAGGATGTTCTTGGCGTAGCGGGCGTGCACCTCAAAGAACTTGCCGTCGTCGACGATGTGCTTGACGACCTGCTTCATGTCGTACGGCTGGTCGCTGGAGTCCGGCACGATCGAGTCGAGCGCATCCTCCATCCGGTTCGGGTCGTCCTCGGTCGCCAAGAACGGCGGGTCGTCCCCGTTGTTGAGCGGCAAGTAGCTCAGCAGCTCGCGCAGCTGCATCAGGCACGCGGCGTCGTCGGGCGCCGTGAAGTGCGCGACGCCGGACGTCTCGCTGTGGACGCGCGCGCCCCCGAGCTCTTCGGAGGTGGTGTCCTCGTGCGTCACCGTCTTGACCACGTCTGGACCGGTGATGTGCATGAAGCTCGACCCCTCCACCATCATGATGAAGTCGGTGATCGACGGCGAATAGACGGCGCCGCCGGCGCACGGCCCCATGATCGCGCTGATCTGCGGGATCACGCCGCTGGCCATCGTGTTGCGCAGGAAGATGTTGGAGTAGCCCGCAAGCGACACGACCCCCTCTTGGATCCGCGCGCCACCGGAGTCACACAGCCCGAGCATCGGGACGCCCATCTTCATCGCGAGGTCCATGACCTTGCAGATCTTCTGCGCGTGGGTCTCCGAGAGGCTGCCGCCGAAGACCGTGAAGTCCTGCGCGTAGAGGTAGACCGGGCGGCCGTCGACCTTGGCGCTCCCCGTGACGACCCCGTCGCCGAGGATCTCGTTCTTCTCGCTGTCCATGCCGAAGTCCCGGCAGCGGTGCGTGACGAAGCGGTCGATCTCGACGAACGTGCCCGGGTCGACCAGGAGGTCGATGCGTTCGCGAGCCGTGAGCTTGCCGCGCTCGTGCTGCGCTTCGACGCGCTTCTCGCCGCCGCCCTGCAGCGAGCGCTCGCGCAGCTCCTGCAGCTTCTCCGTTCCGTTTGGGTCGGTCATGACTTCGATCTGGACGTGGGGTGGTCTAGGCGTGCGGGTCTTCGACGAGCTCTGCGAGCACGCCGCCGAGGTGCTTGGGGTGCACGAAGGCGACTTTACAGCCGTGCGCGCCCGGGTTGGGCGCCGCATTGAGCAGCGGCGCGCCGTCGTCGATCAGCTGGGTGATCTTCTGCTGACAGTCCCCTACCTGGAAGGCCAGGTGGTGGATCCCAGGGCCGCGCTTCTCGAGGAACTTCGCGATGGGAGAGTCGTCGCTCGTCGGCTCGAGCAGCTCGACGCGGGTGGCGCCGGCCTTGAGCACCGCCACCTTCACCTGTTCGGTCGGGACCTCGTCGACGGACTCCAGCCGCAGCCCAAAGCCGTCGGTCCACTTTGGCAGCGCCTCTTCGAGCGAGCGCACTGCGACGCCGATGTGATGCAACTCCTGGATGGGTTGGTCGGTCATGAGGTCGGTCCGCGACGATCCGCGGCGAAGGATGTTAGGCAGCGGAGCACCGGGAGGCGAGGATGAACGGACCTTGCCCGAGCTACCCGAAGTCGAAACCGTCCGCAGAGGCGCCGCGCCACACCTCGTCGGCCGGCGGCTCCGCGCCGTCCACCTGCGGCGCGAGGACCTCCGCTGGCCGATGCCCGCCGAGGCGCTCCAGGGCCTTGTAGGCCGCCGCTGCACCGGGCTCGAGCGCCGCTCCAAGTACATCCTGGCCCACTTCGACGGAGCGGCCGCGCCGGTCGCGTTGATCCACCTAGGCATGACCGGGCGCATGATCGTCGAGGTCGTCAAGCCACGCGCCCGCCGTCCGGAGTACCGCAAGCATGAGCACTGGCGGATGGACTTCGGCGACCGCCTGGTCCGCTTCGTCGATCCGCGGCGCTTCGGCGCGCTCGACGTCGCGGCCGGCGCCGAGCTGGCCGACCACCCGCTGATTCGTGAGCTGGGCGTCGAGCCGCTCGAAGCCGGCTTCGACGGCGCGTTCCTCCGGCGCGTGACCCGCGGGCGCAAGGTCGCGATCAAGCAGCTGCTGATGAACGCCAAGGTGGTCGTCGGCGTCGGCAACATCTACGCGAGCGAGTCTTGTTGGCACGCGCGCGTGCGTCCGCGCCGCGCGGCCAAGTCGCTCACCGGGGCCGAGTGCGACGCGCTGGCCGCCGCGGTCGTCAAGGTGCTCACTGCTGCGATCCGAGCCGGCGGAACCAGCTTCCGCGACTACGTCGGGGTCGACGAGGACGCCGGCTACTTCGCGCGCGAGCTCCGCGTCTACGAGCGCGACGGCGACGCGTGCCCGCGGTGCGGCGGCACGGTGAAGCGCGCCGTGCAGCAAGGCCGGAGCACCTATTGGTGCAGCGGCTGCCAGCGCTAGGGCGAAGCCGGCGCGGGCCGCGGTTCGCGGACGCCGATCCGAATCGCGAGGTAAGAGCCAGCTTGGCAGACGGCGCCCAAGAAGAGCACCCCGCGGAAGCCCAAGCGCTCGCCGACGCCAGCCGCGCCGAACGCGAACAGGAACACGCCCAGCTGCATGCAAAAGCCGCGCAATCCCATCAGGGCACCCAGCTGTTCGCTCGGCACCAAGCCTGAGACGAGCGCCTGCAGCGGCCCCGTGCGCGCCGCAGCCGCGACCGCGAGCACGCACGCGATCGGGAGCAGGTAGTCGACGCCCCACGCGCGCGACAGGGCGAAGAAGCAGACCACGAGGACGCCGGACGTGATCAGCACGAATCGCCGCTTGCCGACCCGGTCCGCGAGCCGGCCGAACAGCGCGCTGCCGACGACGGACAGTGCGCCGAGCCCGACCCAGACCCAGACCTGCTGCTCCTTGGACACGATCCCCTCGTCGTCCAACCAGGAGGTGGCCAGCTGGATGACGGTAAAGAACGACCCCACGTGCAGCATCGTCGCGACCAACGCCGCGACGACGCCGAGGTCCTTAAGCAGCGGGAGCCGCCGCCCTACCTCTGCTGCCTGCGACGACGGCACCTGCCGCAAGGACAACCACAGCGCGACCGCGCCGACCGCAGCCTGCAGCCCGAAGGACGCTCGCCAAGCGCCGAGGGAGGCCAAGAAGACCGTGAGCGGCAGCCCGACGGGGATCGCGAGGAAGAGACCCGCGTTGAAGCGGCCCATCACCGCGGCGCGGCGCTCGTAGGGAGCCAAGTCGGCGGCCGCCGCGGACGCGGTCGCGTAGGCGAGGCCGCTGGCGAAGCCCGAGAGCACGCGGACGGCGAACACGGGCCAGTAGGCGCCGACCACGAGGTGCGATGCGCTGGCGAGCACGAAGAGCGACAGGCTGGCGCCCAGCACG
>JAYYEE010000394.1:0-3800 GCA_036160175.1 Planctomycetota bacterium | reverse complement strand
CACGATCGAGGTCGGCTCGGGTCTCTCGGAAGAAGAGGTCGAGCGCATGGCATCGGACGCGGAGGCGCACGCCGACGAGGACAAGAAGCGGCGCGAGCTCGTCGACCTCAAGAACCAGGCCGACTCGATGGTCTATCAAGCCGAGAAGCAGGTGAAGGAGAGCGGCGACAAGCTCGACGAGGAGAGCAAGGCCAAGATCGAGTCCTCGATCGCCGACCTGAAGAAGGCGATGGAGGGAGAAGACGCTGACGCGTTGAAGGCGCAGATCGCGACCTTCGAGCAGGCCTTCCAACAAGCGGGTGCCGCGATGGCCGGCGCCGCCGGCGGCGCGCCGGGCCCTGACGCTGCGGGCGCAGCCACTGAGGGCGAGGCCGGCGCAGCTCAGGACGACGACATCAAGGACGCCGACTTCGAGGTGAAGTAGGCTGCTGACGCGCGCCGCGGCTCAGCGCCGTGGCTCAGCGCCGCGGCTCAGCGCCGCGGCGTCGCTCCGCCGAGGAGCAGCGCCGCCGCGAGGCCGCGCGCGGGCGGCCGCATCACGTCGCCAGCCTCGGCGGCCCTGCAAGCCCTTGTCAGGCTTCGCCGAACCAGAGGATGAGGTCGTAGGTGTCCTTGGCGGTCTCCTCCTCGATGTCGAAGGAGAAGGTCGCGTTGCCGGGCTCGATCGCGCCCGTCCGCAGCGCCTGGAGCTCCTGGCTGTCCTTGTTGTAGAGCACGAGGATCAGCCCGGCCTTGCCGAACAGTTCGTGCTGCGCGGCGAGCTTGTAGGGGCGGACCGTGAGCTTCTTACCGTCGCTCAACCCCACCTTCCAGCCTTCGGCCATCGCTGCGCCGCGCAGGGTGCCGGTGCCGATCAAGTGCTCGGGCGAGGCGGTCCCGTGGGTCGGGCCATACTTCCAGGCTAGGTCGCGGTTGCGCCAGTCGTAGCGCGGCTGCTCGCCGCTGCAGGACGTAAACGCGAAGCACGCAGCGGCGCCAGCGGCCCAGAGCTGCGCGGCTTGCAGGGGTCTCGGGATCATGCGGGCAGCGTCGCGGCTCTGCGGGGTCGTTGCAAGGGCTGCGCATACGCGGAACCGTGCGATCGGTGTTGGCCTTCGGCGCGCCTGCGCATACGTTTGGCGCCACGTGTCCCGGCAGGCGGTTGGGGCGAGATGGTGTTACGGGGGGCGGTCCAGAGGGCTAGCTCGTGCGCAGATGATCCGAGTCTCTGAACTCACGAAACGTTTCGGGCCAACGCTCGCGGTCGACCAGCTCTCGTTCGAGATCGAGCGGGGGGAGGTGGTCGGATTCTTGGGGCCCAACGGCGCTGGCAAGACGACGACGATCCGGGTGCTGACCGGCTACCACCCCGCGTCGTCGGGGACCGCTGAGGTCGCTGGCTTTGACGTGCAGACGCAGTCGCTCGAGGTGCGCCGCAACATCGGCTACCTGCCGCAGGAGGTCCCGATTTACCCTGACTTGCGCGTCATCGAATACCTGCGCTACCGCGCCGAGCTAAAGGGTGTCCCAGCGCGCGAGCGCGCTGGCGCGGTGTCCCGCGCTATGGCTAAGGCCGGCATTGAGGACGTCGCGCGCCGGTTGGTCGGTCAGGTCAGCCACGGCTACCGGCAGCGCGTCGGGCTCGCGGACGCGCTGGTGGCACGCCCGCAGATCCTGATCCTGGACGAGCCGACGTCGGGGCTCGACCCCAACCAGCGCCGCCGCATCAAGCAAGTCGTGCGTGAGCTCGCGGACGAGCACACGATCTTGTTCTCGAGCCATATCCTCGGCGAGGTCCAGGACGTGAGCTCGCGGGTGATCGTGATCCATCGGGGCACGGTGCGCGCGGACGGCCCGCCCGGTGACCTAGTCGCGCAGAACACGGGCGCGCGGCTGCGCGCGCAGGCGCGGTGCTCGGAGGCCCAGCTCCGAGAGTGCTTGGCGGGCTTGCCTGGCGTCGTCGCGGACACGGTGGAGGTCGCCACCGGCGAGGTCGCGACGCTGCGTTGCGAGGTCGCGCCGGGCGCAGACCCGACGGCCGCGCTGGGCGACCGGCTGCAGGCGGCTGGCGTCGCTGTGCACGAGCTCGCGGTCGAGCTGCCGACGCTTGAGGAGTACTTCTACGCGATCACCGACGGCGCGGACCAGCGCCTCGAAGCCGACCAAGAGGGGGCCGCGTGAAGGGGGCCTACACGACGCTCAAGAAGGAGCTGTTGTCCTACGCGGTCAGTCCGGTGAGCTGGATCATCGCGGTCTTATTCTACCTCGTCCGCGGCTTTGAGCTCGCGTCGATCGCGCTTGAGTTCGCCGTGTTCCGCGGCGACCCCAACCAGTTCCCGAGCGCGACGTACGCCGCCGGCAGCACGTTCTACATGGTGCTGCTCGTCCCTGGCATCTTGACGATGCGCTGCTTCGCTGAGGAGCGGCGGACCGGCTCGATCGAGACCCTGATGACGGCGCCGGTGCGCGACGTCGAGGTCGTGCTGGGCAAGTGGCTCGCCGCGGCCATCTTCTTCGCCATCCTCTGGCTGCCGAGCGTCCTGGTGCTGCACGTGCTCGAGTACAGCCCGTACTTCGGCGCCGACATCGCGTTCGGCCCGGTCTTCTCTGCGTATGTCGGGATGTTCCTGCTGAGCGGCTTGCTCCTCGCGTTCGGCTGCTTCGCCAGCAGCTTGACCGAGAACGTGCTCCTGGCGGCGATCATGACGATGCTGTTCACGGGCCTGTTGACGCAGGCCTCGAGGATCTTGTCGCAGTACGTCGGGGAGCTGCGCAACGAATACTACATGCGCGAGCTGCTCGGAAAGCTGGACGTCTATGGGAACTTCAGCAACTGGTTCGCGCGCGGGCTCGTCGACACGAGCCACGTGGCGTTCTACGCGGGGGGCATCGGCTTCTTCCTGTTCTTGACCTGGACAAGCCTCACCTCAAGGAGGCAGGCGTGAACGTCCGCCGTCTCGGTGTCTGGGCGAACCTCGCGGTGAGCGCATGCCTCGCGCTGCTGGTCTGGGTGCTGCTGGTCTGGGTCGCGTCGCGCCCCGGCTTCCGCAGCCTCATGGACATGACGCCGCAGCGCGTCAACTCGGTCGACCCGTTGACCGAAGAGCTCCTGCTCGCGCTCCGTGACGAGGAGGCGCAGGTCGAGTTCCACTTGTTCCGCCAGCAGCTCCAGGGCCAGGCCCGCAACGACGCGGAGGCGCAGGAGCTCGCGATCCGCGCGCGCCTGCTGGACCTGACCAAGATGCTGCTCCGCCGCTACGTCGCGATCGGCGGCGCGAGCGTCAAGTCGTATGACCACGAGCCGTTCCGCGATACGGCTGCATATCGAGAGGCCGCGCAGCGGTTCGGCTACTCGGCAGGCGACACGGAGGTGTTGGTGGTCGCGGTGCAGCGCGTCGGCAAGGAGCCGCGCTTCCGCAAGCTCTCGCTGGTCTCGGACCTCGCGGTGATCGAGCTGCCAAAGCAGCAGCAGGGTCCTGTCAAGCAGGCGCTCGTCCCCATCCTCAAGGACTATGAGGGCGAGAAGGCTATCAGCTCGGCGCTCAAGGGGCTGTTGGTGCAGGGCAACCCGATCGCCTATGTCTGCAAGAGCTACTCCTCGCCGATCTTGCGCTTTGACGACACGTCCGCGACCGGCTACGGACAGCTTGCTGCTGCGCTCGCGCGCAGCGGCTTCATCGTCCGCGACCTCAGGACCGGCGCCGACGGCTTGGTCGTGCCGGCCGACGCCGCCGTGCTGATCGTCCTCGAGCCGCACCGAGACTTCCTCAAGCGCGACGCGGACAGCGTCTATGAGTTCATGCGCCGGGGCGGCGGCGTGT
>JAYYEE010000393.1:0-4969 GCA_036160175.1 Planctomycetota bacterium | reverse complement strand
CGGGTCGACGCCCTGGTACTGGTGGGTGATCGGCTTCGGCGGGCAGCTCGTGTTCGCGTCGAGGTTCTGGGTGCAGTGGATCGCGAGCGAGCGGGCGAAGAAGTCCGTTGTGCCGATCTCGTTCTGGTGGTTGAGCATCTCCGGAGGGATGCTGAGCCTGTGCTACGCGATCTACCGTCTCGACCCGGTGTTCATCATGGGTCAGGTGACCGGCAGCGTGATCTACGCGCGCAACTTGATGCTGATCCGGCAGACGCGGAAAGGCGAGGCGCCTGCGTGAGCGGAGGCGGTCCGCGGTGCTAGTGCGAGGGCTGCTGCTGCTCGCCGCCACGGCGCTCGCGCTGCTGCCGACGTGGCTCCGTCAGGACTGGGACGGCACGGAGGGGCGCCGCGTGCAGATCGCGCTCGAGATGCTCCGCGCGGACAGCTGGATGATTCCGCTGCTCAACGCGGAGCCGACGTGGGCCAAGCCCCCGCTGCATTACTGGCTGATCATGCTCTGCCGCGAGTGGCTGGGTAACGGCTACCTCGCGCTGCGGCTCCCCGGCGCGCTCAGCGCGTGGCTCGGCGCGTGGGTCGCCGGCGAGCTGCTCCGCCCCTACTTCGGCGCGCGGGTCGGCTGGATCGCCGCGCTGGGCCTCGTCTGCTCGCCGTTCGTGTTGTTCAAGTGGCCGACCGCCGAGATCGACCCGCTCTTCGCCACGCTGACCGGCATGTCGCTGTGGCTGCTCGCGACCGGAGTGGCGCGCGCGCGCGTCCCGCTGGTCTTGTCGAGCGGGGTCGTCGCAGGCCTCGCGTTCTTGCAGAAGGGGCCGCCGTTCTTCTTGTTCGCTGCGGGGGCCTACCTCGTCTGGCTGCGCCATCGCCGGCTGCAGGGAGCGCTCTGGCACTTCGTGCCGTTCGCCCTCGTGGTGGCGAGCTACTACGCCCCGCTGTTCTCTTGGTTCGTGGACGCTGAGTCGATGCTCCGTGTCGCCAACGAAGAGTCGGTCGGTCGGATCACTCAGTGGCAGTGGGCGCAGGTTTGGTCGACGCCGGCCTACCTGATGCGGGCGCTGTCCGTGCTGCTGCCCTTCGGGTTCTGGTGCCTCTGGGAGTGGCGCGGCGCGCGGAGCGCGCGGATGAGCGCCGACGACCTGACGCTGCGGATGTGCAGCGGCGGGGCCGTGCTCGCGGTCTTGCTGCTGATGTTCTTCCCTGGTCGCCCGACGCGCTACCTGCTGCCGAACGTGATGCTGTTCACGTTCGCCGTCGCGCCAGCGGTGGGTCACTTCTGGGGGCTCCGGGCTGCGGTGCCAGCGTTCGCGCGACGAGGCTTGTGGTTTGTGGGCGTGCTCGGCGCGTGCGCGTTGGTCGCGATCCCGTTCGTGCCGCGCGCTGGCGACGCGTCGGTCGGCGTCGCGTTGGCGGCCGCGGCCGCGCCGCTGCTGGTCAGGACGCCGCGGCACGTCGTGTTGGCGTGCTTGCTGCTGCCGTTGGTCGGGGCGTGGACGGTCGGGCTGGAGCGCAGCGTGCGGTGGTCCGAGAGCAAGCGGGCGCGCGTCGCGGTCGGCGAGCTGATGCGTCGTGAGCTGGACGCGCAGGGCTTCACCGCGGACCTCGGCGGCTACGGCCACTTGGACTCGCCGACGCTGCTCGCCGGCGACCTCTGGCTGCGGAGCAGCGAGTTCCGCAAGGACCTCCCGTCGACGCGGTGGGTCTTGCACGAAGAGAAGGACTGGCGGCCGCTCCCTGATGCTCAATACGCGCCCCGCTGGCGGCTGCACACGCGCTACAAGACGTTCGCGGTGTACGAGCGCCGCGCGAAGCCGAAGTGATGAACCTGCTGTTGGTGCGCTTGTCGGCCATGGGCGACCTCGTGCAGTCGCTGGGAGCGGTCGCGTCGCTGCACGCGGCGCGTCCGGACGCGCGCCTGACGTTCGTCACGCAGCCAGCGTGGGCGCCGCTGCTAGAGGGGCTCCCGGGGCTCGCGCGGGTCGTCCCGTTTGATCGCCGCGGCGGCCTGCGGGGGCTCTTTCGGGTGCGCCACGCGTTGCGGCAAGAGCGCTATGACGCGGCGCTCGACCTGCAAGGCAACTGGAAGAGCGCGTCCGTGGCCTGGCTCTCGGGCGCGCGTCGGCGCGTCGGCATGCAGGCCGCGTGGCGGCAGGAGCCGAGCAGCGGGCTGCTGTTGACCGAGCGCGTGGTCTGCGACGCGACACCCCACCCCGCCCGCGCCGCGTGGGAGCTCGCGAAGCAGGTGGCGCCAGACGCGCCGTTTTGCAGGCCGGCGCTCGCCGCGACGCCAGACGAGGTGGCCCGCGAGCGCGAGGCGCTCCGGCAGGTCGGGGTCGACCCCGAGCGGCCCTTCCGGGTCGTGGTCGGGACGGATCCAAGGGACCCGCGCGCGCGCCGCCCCGCGCGCCTCGAGTCGCTCTGGAGCGCGCCGCAGACGGTGGTCGTGACGGGGCCTGCCGAGCCGCTGCTGGGGCGCGGGGTGGACGGCGCCCTGCTCCGGCACGGGCCTGGCGAGGTCCGGCGCCTCGTGGGACTGGGCGCCGCCGTCGCGGCCGCGGGCGGGGACGTCGTCGGACCGGACCAGGGCGCCAGCCACGTGCTGCTCGCAGCGGGCGCGCGCGGCGAAATCCTGTTCGGGAGCCAGGACCCGCGCCGCACCGCGCCGCCGACGGCGCGCGCGCTGCAGGCGCCCGAGACGCTCGCATGTCGGCCGTGCCGTCGTCGGGTGTGTGACCAGGTCGGCGCGGATCAATTTGCATGCATGGACTTCGACCTGCGCGACGGCGTGGAGGTCGGCCTCGACCTGCCGGACCCACGGCCCGACCCAAGCAGCTGAGGTTCGCGCCGCGGGGTTGCCCTGCGGGCGCAGACGTGGTTCGCTCCGCGGATGCCGTTGCCAGAGCCATCGCCGCACGACACGTCCGCGCTCGACACGTTCGCCAACCCGAACCCCGACCGAGACTACGAGATCGAGTTCGAGTGCCCGGAGTTTACGTGCGTCTGCCCGAAGACCGGGCAGCCGGACTTTGCCACGATCTACATCGACTACGTCCCGGACGAGCTCTGCGTCGAGCTGAAGAGCCTCAAGCTCTACCTGTGGAGCTTCCGGAACGTCGGCGCGTTCCACGAGAAGGTCACCAACGACATCTTCTCGGACCTGCTCGAGCTGCTGAAGCCTCGGCAGCTCAGTGTGCGCGGCGACTTCAAGGTGCGCGGCGGGATCACCACGTCGGTGACGTGCCACCACCCGAACTAGCGCGGCCGCCGCGCGTTTGGGGGTCGTGATCTCCTCGGACGTGGTCTAATCACCCCCGTGACGACCAAGACGCACTTGATCCGACGCGGGCTGTGGCTCGCGGGCTTTGGTTGTTTGTGGCTCAACGTCATCGACGACCCGCCGCTCCACACTGGCCCCTACGTGCAGAACGTCTCTAAGGACGCCGCGACGATCGCGCGGATCTGTGACGAGGCTCAGTCGCTGGAGCTCGTCGTGCTCGACGCCGACGGTGAGGTCGTGCATAGCGAGCGGAGCCCAGCCCAGCGGCGTCACGCGGTGCGCGTTGAGGGCCTGCAGCCCGGGCAGTCCTATCGCTACTCGTTGGGCGCCTCGGCGAGTGACCGCGACGTCGGGACGTTCCGCACGGCGCCGGACGGCGACGACCAGAAGGTCCGGTTTGCGTTTTGTGGAGACAGCGGCGATCAGCCCTGGTGGGTTTGGCTGCAGCGCACGCCGATGATGCACCTGCCGGCGCGCTGGCGGTGGTTCGCGACCAAGGACGCGGTGACGCGGGTGGGGGCGGCGATGGCTGCCTATGAGCCAGATTTCGCGCTGCACCTCGGCGACGTCATCTACCCCAAGGGCCTGCACGCGCACTACAGCAGCGGCTTCTTTCGCCCCTTCGGAGAGCTGCTGCGGCGGGCGCCGTTCTTCCCAGTGCTGGGCAACCACGACGTGATGGACGCCGGCGGCGTTCAGATCCTCGGCAACTTTGAGATGCCCACCAACGACGTGACCGGCGATGAGCGCAGCTACTCGGTTGTGTGGGGCCCGGTGCGGGTGATCTCTCTGGACTGCAACACGTTCTTCACCGGCGATCACTACAAGCCAGGCCACCCGACCCACACCTTCCTGATGCGGGAGCTGGAGCGGGCGTCCGAGCCCTGGATCGTCGTGGCGAGCCACTTTCCCATGCGCAGCGCCTCGCGGGCAGGAGACAACGGGGAGCTGCTCGCGAGCTTGCTCCCGGAGCTCGAGAAGTGGCAGGTCAGCCTCTACCTCAGCGGGCACGACCACTGCTACCAGCGGTTTGGGCCTAGCGAGAAGCTGCCGGTCCCGCTGGTCGTCAGCGGCGGCGGGGGGAAGCGCCTCTACGACATCAGCGAGAACCCGCGGGCGAGGCGGGGCGCTGAGGCGTTGTCCAAGGCGCACCACTGGTGCAGCGCCGAGGTTCAGGGGCGGCGCATGACGGTCACCGCGCACAGCATCGACGGGGAAGAGCTGGATCGGTTCGTCCTGGAGACGCCCGCTGGCGCTGCGCTCGAAGCGCTGCGATCGCGCAACCCGGCGAGGGCCGCGCGGATCTCCGGCCTCTGACCCTTGGATTAGGCCTCACGACGTCCGCAAGCTATCGCTGGGCAAAGACTTAAGGTCCGAGCGAAAAATCTAGCAGGTGTGCTTGCGGTGGGGTGGCGACCTCGCTAACCTGTTCCGCCCCCCTGAGCGAGCCAAACTCGCTCCTGGGGCGTGATCTTTGGCATTCTGGGTGGCCTCGAAAGTAAGCGTGTGAGCTTATTGAGGTTGGTCTGCGTGGTTTCCGGCGCTTGCGCTGGAGCTTCGTGGGCTAGCAAGCCGCCCACGCCCGTTTGGATAAGGTGTTATGCATCTCATCTGGCGAGTGTGGGTTAGCGACAAAGCCAAAGAGAATGACCCTGTGTTGTTCAATGAACATCAAGTGAAGGGTTTGATCCTGGC
>JAYYEE010000392.1:0-9379 GCA_036160175.1 Planctomycetota bacterium | reverse complement strand
GGGGGAGCAGGACCGTGTCGACGACGTGGATCACGCCGTTCTTGGCCTCAACGTCGGCCGCGACGACGGTGCCAGCGCCGACGTGCAGCTTCTTGGCCTTCGCGTCATACTTGAGGCCCAGCTTGGTGCCGTTCAGCGTCGCCGCCTCGGACAACTTGACGGCGGTGCCGGACATGACCTTGCCGGCCACCACGTGGTGCTTGAGGATGGCCTGGAGCTTCGCCTTGTTCTCTGGCTTCAGGAGCATCGCGATGGTGTCCTTGCCGACCTTGGCGAAGGCCTCGTCGGTAGGGGCGAAGATCGTGAACGGGCCGCCGTTCGCGAGCGTGTCGGCGAGGCCTGCAGCCTTCGCCGCGGCGAGCAGCGTGTTGAAGCTGCCAGCCTTCGCGGCCACCTCGACGAGGTTCGGCTGCGGCGGGAGCATGACCGAGTCGATGACGTGGATGACGCCGTTGCTGGCCATGACGTCCGTCGCGACGACGCTGGCGCCGGCGACCGTGACCTTGCCGTCCTTCACGACGATCGGCAGGTCGCTCCCCTGCACGGTCTTAGCGCTCTTCATGCCTACGACCTTCGCGGCGGGCACCTTGCCGGCGACGACGTGGTAGGTCAGGATCCCGACGAGCTGGTCCTTGTTCTCAGGCTTCAGCAAGTCGGCGATCGTGGCCTTGCCGAGCTTCGCGAAGGCGTCGTCGGTCGGGGCGAACACCGTGAACGGGCCCTTACCCGAGAGGGTCTCGGCGAGGCCAGCAGCCTTCGCGGCGGCGAGCAGCGTGTTGAACTTGCCGGCCTTGGCGGCGACCTCGACGATCGTCGGGCGCTCCATCGGGCCTTGGGCGGTCATGGACGTGGCGAACAGCGCGGTCGCGCAGGCGGCTAGGTAGATAGACTTCATCGGGGGGGAGCTCCGTAGGTTGCGGGGCGTGTGGTTAGGTTGCGGGGCGTGTGGTTAGTGGGTCCTTGACTCGTTCCCTGCCGGTAGACCCATCCGGCGGGAGCCGTGCGTTCGTGGCGCTTTTTATGCCGGATGCAGCCTAGATTGTTTGCTGGAAGGCGCTTCTATTCCCTGCATCCGACGAGCCATCGCCCGCGAATTGACTTCGTTACGCCATGCCCTCTGACCGCGAGTTTTCTGCCGGGTTGCTGCGCTCCTCGGCGCGTGCCTACGCCAGCGCGACCCTCAACACGCTGAACGCGGCGTGGCCTTCGCTCGTCGACACCTCGCTGCCCAAGACGTTCGCGCGCCCCATCGACGACATCGAGGTGCGCATCCTGCAGATCGCCGCCAGCGTGTCGGTAGACCGCCCCGCGCTGCTCGAGGACGTCTTGGGCTGGTACAAAGTCGCCTTCCACCACCGCGACGTGCCGGCCGAATACTTGGGCGCGACGCTTCATGCGATCGACAAGACTTTGGAGCTTGAGATGCCCCGCGACGCCTTCGCGCTCGTGCGCGAGCAGCTGCAGGCCGCGATAAGCTCGCTGGAGTCGGCGCCGACGGAGCAACCGTCGCACCTCGATCGGTCTGCTCCGCACGGCGAGACGGCCATGCGGTTCTTGCTCGCCAACCTCGAAGGGAGAGGCGAGGACGCCCTCGACTACGTCCGCGGGGCGATCAAGGACGGCGTCCCGATCGCCGAAATCCAGGACCACATCCTCAGCCCAGCGCAGCGCGAGGCAGGGCGCATGTGGCTGATGGCAGAGATCCCGATCGCCGACGAGCACTACGGCACCGCGATCGTCGAGCGAGCGCTCGGGATCGTGCAAGAGCACGTCCCGCGCGCGGCGGAAGACGCGCCGGTCGTGATGACGATGGGGGTCGCTGGCAACATGCACGACCTGGGGCTCAAGGTGATCGGCCAGCGCCTGCAGCTCGAAGGCTTCGCGGTCCACCATCTCGGGCCGAACATGCCGGCGGATGACCTCGCGTGGTCGCTGCAAGATCGCCGCGTCGACATCATCGCGATGTCTGCGAGCATGCTCATGCACTTGCACGGCATGCTGGAGGCGGTGGCGCAGGTCCGCGCGGTGTGCAGCCAGCTCTACGGCAGCCCCGATGCTCGCCCGATCATGCTCGGCGGTCGCCCGTTCGGTATCTGTGACGACCTCCACGTCGTGCTCGGCGCGCAAGCCGGACTAGACGACGTGCGCCGCGCTGGCGAGGTCGCGAAGAAGCTCCTGCCGCCGGTCGGCGCCTAGAGCTAGCTCGGCCTGCGGCCGATCAGGCCTTGAGGCACGTGCGCGCCGCGGTGACGTCGACCGCGATCTGGCGCTTGAGGTCCTCGGGTCCGTCGAAGCAGCGCTGTTCCCGCAGCAATTGGCGGAACGTGACCTCGAGCTCCCTGCCGTAGAGGTCGCCGTCGAAGTCGAGCAGGTGCACTTCGAGGCTCGCTTCGCCGTCGTCAAACGTCGGCCTTGCGCCGAGGTTGGCGACCGCGGCGAAGGTGTCCCCGTCGACGACCGCCTCGACGGCGTAGACGCCTGCGGGCGGGAGGGCGCCCGTCTGTAGCGCTACGTTCGCGGTCGGAAAGCCCATCGTCCGACCGCGGGCGTCGCCGTGGATCACCTCGCCGAGCGCGCCTGGGAACCGGCCGAGACACCTCCGCGCGGTCGCAAGGTCCCCGCTAGCGATGGCGGCGCGAATCCGCGTCGAAGAGATCGGTTCGCCGTCGAGCTCGAACGGGGCGCCGGTCTGCACGTCGAACCCGAGCTCGTCGCCGAGCTCCGAGAATCGTTGGGGGGTGCCCTCCCGGTCCTTGCCCATCGCGGAGTCGTAGCCGAGCAGCAGGCCCCGCGCCCGCAGGCCGCTCAGCAAGACGTCCTCAGCGAACGCGCGCGCCGTCATGTTCATCAGCCGCTCTTCGAACTGCAGCAGCACCAGCCGCAGCACGCCTGCGCGTCGCAGGAGGCGGAGGCGGTGCGGCACGCTGCACAGCGGCGGCGGCGCGTCGCCGCGCAAGACTTGGTCCGGGTGGTTGGCGAACGTCACGACCGTCGGCATGCCCTGCAGCGCCGAGCCCATCTCCAGCAGCTGGTGCAGCAAGCGGTGGTGCCCGAGGTGCACGCCGTCGAAGACGCCGACGGCGACCACCGAGTGGCTGTTCTGCGAGCGCTCGCCGTAGATCGAGGCGAGGTCGAGCTCGCGCAGCGCGTCCAGGCCTTCGATGAGTCTCATGTTCGGTCTGGCGGTAGCGGGCGCTCAGGCCCGAGGCTTGTAGTCCTGCTCGAGCTGGAGCAGCTGCTGTTTGACCCGGAGCTTCTCGGTCGCCGTCAGCCGGTCGACGAAGAAGACCCCCTCGAGGTGGTCGATCTCGTGCTGGACGATCCGGGCGAGCCAGCCGTCGCACTTGAGCTGCTGCTCCTCGCCCTCAAGGTCTTGGTAGGCGACCGTGATCTCGACCGACCGCTCGACCTCCGCTTGGATCCCTGGGAACGACAGGCAGCCCTCCTCGCCGAACTCCCACTTCTTCTTGCGCACGACCTTGGGGTTGCAGAGCACCCGCTCACCCGCGCGGTCGTCCTTGCTCCCGCTGGGGTTGAGCACGAGCAGCTTCTGCTCGATCCCGACCTGGGGGGCGGCGAGCCCGACCCCGCCCTCCTCATACATGGCCTCCATCATCTGGTCCGCCAGGTCCGCCAGGGCCTGGTCGAAGGCGGTGATCGGCTGGCCGCCGCGGCGGAGAACGGGGTCTGGGTAGATCAGGACTTCCATGGGATTTGCGGTCGGAGCGGGAGCCACGTTGCGGGGGAGCGCCTCCGACGGTAGATTGTTCCGCCCTTTCGCCCGCGTCAAGCAGTCCTGCGGACCGCTTCCACGTGGGGCGGGACTCTCCCAGACCCCATGGTCGACCTCAGCAAGTATCTGGAGCAAGCGGCAGACGCCGTCAAGCGACGCAACTACCCGATGGCCGTCAAGATCTACGGCCAGGTGCTGTCGATCCAGCCAGACTTTGGTGAGGCACGCGCGGGGCTGCGTCGGGCGCTGTTCCAGAAGGCGGCGCAGAAGCCGCCGTCCAAGCTCACGGCGATGCTGTTCGGCGGGTTCAACCTGCTGATCGCCGGCTTGCAGCGCGCCATCGGCGCCCACGCCGGCGCCGCCAAGTCCCTCGAGCGTTACTTGGCGATGGACCCGGCCGCCGAGAGCGCCAACCTCAAGCTCGGCGATTCGTTGGAGCGTGCCGGCTGCTCCAAGTCGGCGCTCGCGGTCTACGCCGCCTACGCCGAACTGCAGCCCCGATGCCTGGAGGCGTGCCGCGCCGCTGGCGCCCTCTACTACGAGCACGGCAAGATGGCCGAGGCCCTGGCCATGTATGAGCAGGCGCTCAAGGTGGATCCGCGTGACCAGGAGTCGCCCAAGGCCCGCAAGAACTTGGCCGCCGAAGGCGCGCTGCAGAGCACCGGCATCGAGAAGGCCGAGAGCTCGCGCGACCTGATCAAGAACAAGACGCAGCAGAAGCAGCTGGAGCGCCAAGAGCGTCTGCAGCTCTCGGCTGAGGAGGTCGAGGAAGAACTCGACCAGGTCGAGAACCAGCTGCAAGAGACCCCCGACGACCAGAAGCTGCTGCGTCGTGCGGCGCGCCTACGCGAGATGGCTAAGGACCTCCGCGGCGCGCTCGACCTGATCGAGCAGCTGCTGCAAAAGAGCCCCGATGACGGCGAGCTCCTCGACGTCGCCAGCGACCTGCGCATCCGCCTGCAGGAGCAGATGGTGCAGAAGGCCGTCAAGAGCGGCGACGAGGGCGCAGCGGGCCGGGCGCGCAAGGCCCTTGGCCAGCTGCGCGTCGCCGAGTCCCGCCGTCGCGTCGAACGCAACCCGGCCGACTTGAGCGCTCGCTTTGACCTCGGCGCGGGCTTGCTAGAAGCCGGCGACACCGACGACGCGATCGCCGAGCTGCAGCAGGCCGTGAAGGACCCGCGCAAGAAGACGGACGCGATGTTCCTCCTCGGTCGGGCCTTCCAGCAGAAGGACCTGCACGACCTCGCCCTCGGCCAATTCGAGAAGGCGCTGGAAGCTGCCGGCGGCGGCGCGCGCGCCAAGGAGGCCCTCTACGAGATGGGCGTCATCTGCGAAGCCCAGGGCAAGGCCGACGACGCGCTGCGCCACTTCACCAAAATCCTCGAACAAGACATCGGCTTCCGCGATGTCGCCCAGAAGGTGGAGGCGCTCAAGGCCTGATCGGCCCAGCGCTCCCACGAACGCCTATTCCAATCCTCCCTTAGACTGAAGACCGAGCCCAGAGACCAACCGATGGCCCACAGCAAGCAAGCGAACAAGCGCATCCGCACGTCGGAGAAGAAGCGCGTCGATAACACGGCGCGCATGAGCCGCATGAAGACGGAGACGAAGAAGCTCCACGCCGCCGTCGCCGAAGGCGACAAGGCCAAGGCCCAAGAGCTGCTGACCCTGGTCTGCAGCTGCCTCGACAAGGCCGCCAAGCAAAACGTCATCCACCGCCACACTGCCTCGCGCCGCAAGGGCCCGGTGATGAAGGCCGTGCACGCCATGAGCTGATCGTCGCTGGTCGGCTCGGATCCGAGCCGACGGACGAAAGGAGGCGCCCGACAGCGGGCGCCCCTAGGCGCGGCCTGCCTCGCGACGCGGCCGCCCGCAGCGCTCAGCGGACGAGCGGCGAGTAGCGGTAGTTCGCCTGCATCGTCAGCGTGAGGATCGCCGTCGAGTAGACGCGGCCGCCGTCCTCGCCCCAAGCGCCCGCCGGGTCCCAGGACCCGTAGAGGTTGGGCTGCGCGGTTTGCTGGTGCTGGTTCTCGGGGACGACCCGCTGGATCGCCCGCTGCCAACGACGCCACTCGGGGCCGCCCATCTGGAACAGCGCGTAGGTCGCGTAGTACCACGAGTAGTGGTCGACCCTGCCAGCCTGTTCGTCCCACACCGGCGGCAGCTGGTTCAGCAGCTTCGCTGACGCCTTCATGATCGGCGTCTCCGCCGGGTCTTGTCCGAGGAAGAAGCGGCTGAACAACCCGACCGCGGTGAGGGCGTGGGTCTGGTCCGACGGGAACGCCACGCCGTGCCGCCCCGGCTTGCGGGAGCTGCCCTCGCCAGCCTTGCGGTAGCCGTGCCGGCCCGTGCTGTCGGTGACCTGGTCGAGGAACGCTGCGCAGTTCTGCAGCGCGTCGTCGTTGACCTGCAGGCCAAAGTACTTGCCCGACTTGTAGGCCATGATCGCCCAGCCCGTGACTGAGATATCGTTGTCCTGGTCGCGCGGTTGGTAGCGCCACACGCCATACGGGTTGCGATGGGACTCCAGGTAGTTGAGGCCGCGTTGCGCTGGCTTCACCAGCACCTTCGAGCTCGAGAGCCCGCACGCCTCGCACATCGCATACGCCGCGATCGCGTGGTCGTAGATGTAGTCGTGCGACACTCGGCTGCCGAACAGGCCCGTGTCCGGGTCCTGCTGCTTGCGCAGCCAGGTGACGCCGCGGCGAACCACGCTGCGGTACTTGCCGCTCTTGGTCGTGTTGTTCTCACCCAAGAACGCGAGCAGCGCGAGGCCGGTGCACCCGATGTCGTGCACGGCGTTACCAGGCCCGTCGCACGCCTCGAGCGCAGGGTCGTCGTGCTTCATGAAGCCGTCGGCGTCCCAGCGGCCGTCGTCGTCCTGGTGGGCTGCGAGCCACTCGAGGCCGCGCAACACCGACGGCGGGGTCAGGCGGCCGCCGGCGCCGCCCGGGCCGCCAGTGCCGCGCCGGTTGTAGGGGCCGCCCGCGGCGCCGCCGAGGAGGCCGAGCGCCGTGTTCCATTGGTTGGACGGGACGGCAGCGTCCACCGAGGCGTCGGCGCTGTCGGCGTCTGCGTGCACGTCGGTCTCGGTCGGGTGCTCCTGCGCGACGACGTCTTCGATCGGGGTGACTTCGGGGTCGACCTCCTCTCGCTTGATCTCTGGCTGCTCAGGAGGCTCTGGCAACTCGACCACCTGCTGGTCTTGGTCCTGCATGGTGACCTGCACGGCGCGCGACGCCTTCTCCTCGGCGGGCATCAACGTCCAGACCAGCAGCAGCAGCAGCGCGTGGACGCCGCCGGAGAGGGCGATCCACGGCGACTGACGGAGGCGCGTCGCCATCACATGCTGGAAGCTCTCGTCATGTTCGAACGTCCGCTGTGAACGGACCGGTAGCTGGGACGTGTGCATGGGGGACTGCTCCTGCGCGCTCGAGGGCGCGCAAACGTGGTTGCAGGTGACGCCCGCGCGACGACCGCGGCGCGCGGGATCGGTTGCCCGATACATCTTTGCAACGCGGCGCTGCGCTGGCCGGATCACTACTTCTTCTGAGTTTTTGCGCGTAGTCTGCGCGGATGCCGAGAGCTCTCCCTAGAAAGACCCAGGCGGCGGCGGTGGTTTTCTTCGCGGCGTGGTCCAGCTGCGCGTTCATGCGGCCCGAGAACCGACGCGCGCTCAATTACCTCGACGCCAACCTCGCGCCGCAGAGCGCGACCGCGCGGGTCGTGCTCAGCCCCGTTGCCTTGCCGGTCGGCGTCGCCGCTGGCGTGGCGGACGCCGTCGTCGTGCATCCCCTGACCCAGGCCGATGAAGCGTGGAGAGACACGTTGGACGTCCTCTGGGATTACGACCAGAGCTCGTCGTTTCGCCAGGTGCTGCTGACCCCGCTGTCGGTGCTGGCGACGCCGCTGGTGTTCGCCGGGGACTGGTGCTGCCGCGCCGTGTTCGATCTGGGCGGCGCCGAGGTCGTGGATGCGGAGACGGCCGAGGAGTCTGGGCGATGACGGGTCGCCGTCGGGACTTGTTGGCGCTGCTCGCGCTGTCGCTGTCGGGGGCTTGTGCGTGGTCCGACCCCGGGAACCGACCGGTCTGGAACGCCTTTGAGGGGCGAGTCGTGCCAGCGGAAGGCCCGTGGTTCTACGCCACGCTGCCAGTGACCGTGCCCGTGGGCTTCGCCGCGATCCTCGGCGACACCCTCGTCGCGCACCCGCTTCAGGTCGTCGACGACGCCGCTAGAGATGTCGAGGACCTGTGGAGCGCTGGCGAGATGGACTTTGAGTCCGAGTACTACACCCAGCTGGGGTCGCTGCCGCTCCGCGCGGCGCTGACGCCTGCGGTGTTCGGGGTCTCCTGGTTCTTCCGCAGCGCGTTCGACATCCCGGCGCACGAAGCCGAGCTCAGCGAGGAGGAGCGCCGCGCCAAGGAGGAGCTTGAGCGTCGCGAAGACGCAGCGAGGGCGCGAGCCGATCGCGCGCGGCGCCTCGCGTCATTCCAGCAGTGGCTTGAGGCGGGGGCGGGGCGCGAGCCAAAGGCGCCCGCGCTCAGGGAGTGGGACGCGCAGCTCGATGAAGCGCTGCGGCGCGCGCTCGAAGGCGACGCCGCAGATCGTCGCGCGCTGCACGTCGGGATGCTGCGCGCGGAGCTGATGACGATCGGCCCATACGACGCGCTGGTGGCGCTCGGTGATCCAGACCCTGTCGTGCGTTTCGCCGCGCTTGAGCGGTGGCCAGCGGTGGCTCTCATCCCGCCGCCGCTGAAGGCGGCCCTGCTCAAGGACCCGGTCGAGTCGGTCCGCATCCTGGCGCAGCAGCGGTTCGAGCGCTGATCGGAGTCAGCGGTCCTGCTCGGGTTCGCTGCGCACGTAGGCCTCGTCCTCGTCGAGCTCGACGTGGATCACGTTCGGGTTGCAGCAGACCGGGCAGTCCTCGACGTAGCTCTGGCGCGACCCCGCCGACCAGTCGATCGGCACGACAATGTCCTCGCCGCAGGAGTCGCAGATGTAGCTCGCCTCGTCGCGCATGCGTCCGCATAGGCCGTGGGCCGTCTCGACCGTAGGGCCTTTCGTGCATCTAAGCACATGCAGCGGTCGATCCCTTGCCGTGGCGCGCCGCGACGAAGAGAACGTCTGGGACTACCCGCGCCCGCCGCGGTTAGAGCGATTCTGTGGGAGTCTCCGGGTCGTCCACGGTGGGGTCGAGCTAGTGCGGGCCAGCGAGTGCCAGCGCGTGCTCGAGACATCGCACCCGCCGACCTATTACCTGTCCCTGGCGTCGTTCACGGCGGCGGGGCGGGCCGCGCTGCGCCCAAGCCGGCGGCGCGCGACCGGGTGCGAGTGGAAAGGGCTGGCGAGCTACTTCGACCTCGCGGTGCCCGGCTGTGAGCCGTTACTGGCGGTTGGCTGGGCGTATCCGTCGCCGCGCTCTGCGTTCGCGGCGTTGCGCGACCACGTCGCGCTCTACGCTGGCCCGATCGACCGATGCGAGGTCGACGGTGAGGTTGTGCAGCGCCAGGAGGGGGACTTCTACGGCGGCTGGATCACCAGCTGGGTGACCGGCGGGGAGCGCGGCTTTAAGGGCGGCCCCGGCACCTGGGGCTGGTAGGCGCCGTCCGAAACGCAGAGCGGCCCGCGCCATCGGGATGGCGCG
>JAYYEE010000391.1:0-2844 GCA_036160175.1 Planctomycetota bacterium | reverse complement strand
CGACTGGGACTTCCTGTTCCGCGAGACCCCGGCCGACGGCTTCCCCGACCGCGCATCGAGCGCCGAGCTAGAGGTCACGCGCGTCGAGCGATATGGGCCAGACGTGGACGGGTTGTGGGATCAGCTCAAAGACGACGTCGGCCTCGCGATCTGCCGTGACAGCGCCTACCTCAACTGGCGCTACGCCGACGCGCACGACCGCGACTACGAGCGGTACGAGTGCCGAGAGCGAACGACCTCGAAGCTCCGCGGAGTCTTCGTGTTCGCACGCAGCGACTTCTTGTTCCCTGGCTCCGCCTTCATCGTGGACTGGCTGTGCGCCGCCGCCGACGACGACGCGACTACGGCGATGGTCGCGACGGCGGAGCGGCGCACCAACGACTCCAAGCGACGCGTGCTCGCGACGCTGTTCTCACAGCTCGACCCGCGCTTCCTGACGTTCCAGAAGCTCGGGTTCCTCGTCTACGGGACCCAGTACTTCCTCGTCGTGATCCCGTTCGATCACCGCGGCACGCTGTTCTATCGAGAGCAGTGGTACCACACCGCTGGCGACAGCGACCTGCTCTGAAGCCCCTCGGGCTCGACGCGGGCTAGCAGCCCAATCAAAAGCCGCCAAACGCGGCGCGCGTCAGGTCGCCTGCCGTCCAGGACTCCGGACGGTGGAGCAAGGGCGTGGTGCCGGGCACCCGCACCAGCTGATAGCGCGACCTCGTGAAGATCGGCTCGGGGTCGGTCGGCGACTGCTCGCTCGTGAACGCCTCAACCATGATGGTGTCTGCGTCGATCGCGCCGCCGGCGAGCGCCGTCTCCAACCGCGCGCCCCCGCTGGACCGCTGGTCTACGAGCACACCGTAAAAGACACGCGACGCGTCGACTTGGTTGACATAGGTGACGAGGGGCGCGCCGATCAGCTGCTCGAGCACAGCTGGGTCGACGCTGAGCCCGCCGATCGTCGCGACGCGGGTTGGCTCTAATTGAAAGAGCGTCCCGTCGACCGGTGGATTCGGCGTCACCGCGTTGCTGTCGACGACCTCGGTGTTCTGGATCGCCCAGGTCCCGGCCATGTCGATCTGCGTGATGCCCGCGCCAGGCGGGACGATCGCCGGGATGTCCGGCGTCGCCGCGTCACCACCGCCGCCGCCGCCTCCGCAAGCAGCGGACAGCAAGAGCAGGCAGAGCGTGATTGAGCTGGTTCTTCCCATGGGCAAAGGCGCGGTTGGCGTCCATGCTGGCACGGACGCGGCACCCCGGTCAACGACGATGTCGCGCGCGGAACCTCTGCGCCGCGCGACGCAGAGGCACAAGCCCCGAACGCCCTGCTACGCGTTGAGCGGTATCGCGCAGGCTCACGGGAGGACCTGCCCGATGTTCGGGTTTCCCGGCGTCTGTAAGAACGGCGGCTGCCACGCGAACTGGGCGTAGCCAGCGCCAGCGCCCGACAGGCGGAGCGAGAACCCGACCGGCGTGCTCGCGCTCTCGGTGACGCCGATGTCCTGTGAGGTCAGCCCTTCACACGCTCCGTTGCTGGCGACGAACGCGCCGCCGTAGCTCAAGAACTGAATCACCACGCCCTGCGAGGTCACGACCGCGAGGCCGTCGAGGCCGTCCTGGAGCCCCGGGAACGGAAACGAGAGCGTGCCCCTTCCGTTCTGTTGGGTCGGGAACGTGCCGCGGAGCGCGAGCCGGTCGTATGCGCGCCCCGTAGCGCCGTCGTACGCGACCAACATCCAGCCGTCGACGCGCGCGCCCGCGCGCCCCGCGAGCTCGACGAACTCGTTGAGGTCCGCGCCTACGTTGTTGTAGTGCAGCTCGTTGATCCAGACCTCCGGCTCCCGCGCGGCCGTGGTCGTCCCGCACTGGTTCTGGAAGATGCAGTCGACCCACCCTGGATGGTCAACGAAAGGGTTGCGGTTGCCTTGGTAGGAGAAGACGGCGTCGTTGCGCGCCATCTCTTTGGCGTCTACCGGGTCTTGCGCGTGCCACTGCAACAGCACGCTCAGCTTGCCCATATAGGCGACGTTGAGGTTGGCGCCGGTCGCGCTGCCGGTGATCAAGGAGACGTTGTCGGTCAGGACGAGGTCGGGCTCCGCTGCGCCGCTCTGGTGCGCGCCGCCCTCATAGCGGACGTCCATGTAGAACAGCGCGCGCGCGATGTCGCCGCGGCGGTCCTGCCAGACCTCGAAGGCGCCCGGCGCGCTGCTCGTCGTCCGCCAGTTGGAGTTGCCAGGATAGGCGCCGCTGCCGCCGCCTTGCCCCCCGGTGCTGACGGTCGTCATCTCGACCCACGACGCGCTCCCGGTGTCGAACGGCTTGCGGTCTCGCTGGCTGTTGTAACTGATGTCGCAGAGGAACAGGTTGTGGCAGTCCGTGAAGGGGTAGTTGCTGCCGCTGTCGTTCGGGAAGCCGTAGCTGTTCGGCCAGACGTGCTCGCGGTTGTAGTTCGAGTTGCCGCCGCTGGCCTTGGGGTAGGAGGCGTTGCGGTAGACGTCGAGGATCCGGCCGCTGTTTCCAGGGTCCTCGTCGGCGTCTTTGAGGATGTCCCACGTGTCCGTCCCGCCAGACGTGTACGGGAACCGCACGTGATCATCGATCACCGCGTGCAGCGTCGAGCGCAGCAGCGCCGGCGAGCTCGTGACGACGCTGTTGTAGTAGCTGGCAGGCGCCTGCGCTGCGGCATAGCCGCAGAGCGCGAGGCTGATGATCGAGGCGCGTCGCATCCGAACACCAGCATAGCGGCTCGGCTGGATCTCGGGTGGGGCCGCGGCGACTCACTCGCCGCTGGCGCCGCCCAGCCGACCGCACGGGGATTACGCCCGGCGCCGCCGCGCTCAGAGCGACCGCAGG
>JAYYEE010000390.1:0-2900 GCA_036160175.1 Planctomycetota bacterium | reverse complement strand
GATCTAGCCTGGTCCGCGAGGCCTCCAAAGAGGTAGAGAGGTTTTTCGATTGGCTCGCGGTCACGCAAGAGATGGACGTGCGCGACGTCGCTGCAAACGTTGGTGGCGCGCTCTTAGAGCACCTCGATCGGCTGGAAGCCGCGGGGATCGCGCTCTCGAATGACGCGCCGCCGGGCGACGCGCCCGGGCTCTGGCAAGTTGAAGAGATTGGAGGCGACGGCTTCGGCGCCCGCGGTGACGACGGCAGCAGTCACTGGGTGAACGCCGACGTCGCGGCACTCCAGCACCTAGAGGTGGGTGACTTGCTGTTGGCGGGATTCCGCGACCCTGTCAACCCTGATACGGGCCTGCACCGGTCCATCGCCGGCATGGTCGTAGTGCTCCCCATCGACGCGCGATCTCTCATCGACTGAGCGCGACGCTGCGTAGCGCGGCGCCGGTGAACGCGACGGCGCCTGCTACGCCGGTCGCCTGCAGCGCGGCGACCCAGGCTCCGTCCGTGGTGAGTGCTCCTGAGACACCCAGGGCGCGCGAGTCCGCGAGCGCCTGCATCGCTAGTAGGCCACATACCGGGAGGGCGGCTTGGAAGGCGGCCGCGGCGAGGAGCCAGATCAGCGGCGCGGCGCGGGCGGCCGAGCATGCCTGCCAGGCAGCTTTGTGCGAGACCCGCTCTGCCCCTGGATGCATATTCCGATAAGATATGTTATGTAAAGCATAGCTGGGGGGCTCAGCGCCCCCCGGGTCGACGTCTTTTGGCCTTGGCACCTGGCCGCCAACCCATGCCGACGTAGGCGGTGAAGTCCGGTGAAGCCTGCTCCAAGAGGTCTTCGCCGAACGCAACCTCCCACGACCACGCCGGGCTCGGGGACCACCGGCCCCCGACCCACAAATAGGCCTGCTCGTTGCCTGCACTGGGCGGCCCGAGGCGCCGCAGCGCGGAGGTCTCCCATTCGACCTGCAACAACATGCTCAGGTCGTCCTTCAGCGGGATCTCCAACGCCAACCCTGCGGCGGTTACGTCTTCGAACGCGAAGCCGAGGCTCCTCGAGCCGGGCGGTGTGCCCGCGAACGCGTGCTGCGCGTGTGCGGTGTAGCCGACGCCGTTGCGCCAGTATTCGGCGACGGCGCCGAGCGCCACGTCGAGCTCGCCGTTGCCGTATCCCTTATCCGGATCCCCGGTTGGGAGGTCCAAGGCCGCGCGCAATGCGACGCCCACCTTGCGATCGGCCGGCGGCGTCACTTGCCAGGCGAGGCGGATCGGAACGTCCATCCACTCAAGGCCGTTGGGTTCGACGCCCCAGACAGACTGGCCGTCTTGGCTGGCGTCGACGCGAAAGACATCCCGGGGCAGGCTGCTGCGGTCCTGATCCGGGAGCCCGAACAGCCGGTGGTAGTCGATCAGAAACGAGTCCAAAAAGCCGCTGCCTGCGTGCGCGACGGGGAGCTCCAGCTCGACCTGGAGGCCATGTCCCAGGCCGTATGCGGCGCCCCCAGCGACCCGCAGCACCTCACCGTCCATGAACCACGTGCTTCGCGGCGTCGCGCCGAACAAGAAGAGGCTGGTGTAGGCCGCGTCCGCGCGCACGGCCAACTCCCCCGCCGGGAGCACTCGCGCGCTGGTTGGGCCGAGGTGTCCGACGAGGAGCTGCGCTGGGTGTTGGTTGCGGGTCGCGAGCGGGCCGCGCAGCTGCGGCGCGCTCACGCATGCTGCCGCCCCCAACGCCACGATCAGCCACTGGAGACCTCCACACCTGACCATGGAAGGAAAGTACGCGGTTTCCCGCCAGGGTGCCACCCTGCTTGGCATGCCCGCGGACCACGACGATGCGACGGTGCATCGGCGGCCCGGCATCGACTAGGATGCACGCAACGTGAAGACGCTCTATTCGTTGTTCCCCGTCCTCATCCTCACCGCTGGCGCCGAAGGCGGCGAGGAGGAGCGCCCCCAGAGCGAGGTCTTAATCGACGCTGAGCATCACTTGTTCGGGTTTCGGACCCTCTCAAGCTTCGCCAACGTCCCCGTGTCTTCTGGATCCATCGTGACCTCAAATGGGACGCTCAACGCGTTTGATGACGGGACGTATACGCTAACGCTGCTCGGCGCGACCTCGAGCCCGAGCCCGTATTCGCTCAACAACGACGGCGCGTTCACGATCTATGTGCCCGGTTCTGGTGTCGAGCCGTCCGTGGTCTTTCAGGGCGCCTACGGGCAGGTCGGAGCCCAACCTGGTTACATCTTCACCGACCGGGTGTCGACGCCCAATAGCGCGAGCATCGGCGTGTTCTATGGCACGCCGACGGTCCCTGGCCAGCTGGAGCTTGAGGGCGACTGGCACCTCCTCTCGCTACATGTGATCTCCGGCGCCGGCATCGTCTCGCCCGACAACGTCGGGCGCGGCGCGGACGGGCTCGTGTCCATCTCAGCCGGGGACCCCGGGACGCAGCGCATCCTCACCGGCGCTGGCTCGCAAGGCGGCGCGAATCAAACGTCGACCGCGATGACGTTCGGCGGAACCGCCCGCAACATCCTGGACGGGCAAGGCGTCGGCAACGGCCTCCTGAACTTGACGCTGGAGTATGAGCCACAGGGCGCTCCTACGGACACGCGCATCCTGCAAGCCGCCGGCAACGACGACGTGATCTTCGCCGTCGATGAAGACTCTGGCGACGGCGAGGCCGGCCTCGTCACGATGGTGCGCGCGTTCGACGCCGCGACGGCGCCCGCGGAGGCTAGCGAGGTCATCGGCACGTTCCTCATTGGCGGCCACACGTTGTTTGTGGATACAGGTAACCCGGGCGCAGACGCGTTCGTCGGGACCGTGACGCTCTCCTCGCCCGACGGGTTCCGGCTCGACGCCGTCGGCAACACGGGCGCGGACTTCAGCTACACGGGCTCGTTC
>JAYYEE010000389.1:0-7155 GCA_036160175.1 Planctomycetota bacterium | reverse complement strand
CCAGCGCCTCGCGAGCGAGCGGGTTGAAGTCGTCCATGCCGTGGAACAACCCCCAATCGTGGTTGCCGAGGATCGTCCACCGGCACCGCTGCATGACCATCGCCGCGACCGGGAGCGGATCTGCGCCGTAACCGACGACATCGCCGAGGCACACCACGTCGCGCACCCCGAGCTCGTCGATGCGCGCGAACACCGCCTCGACAGCCTCGAGGTTGCTGTGCAAATCAGAGATGATCGCGAAGTTCGCCAAGTTCGGTTCGGATCTCGCTGCTCAGGACTCGCCGCGGTGGCCCGCAGCTGGCATCGCCTGCTCAATAGACTGTATCAGCGCGCGCTCTGCCTCCGCGAGGCTCATCCGCATTGTCGCACCCGCAGCCTTCTTGTGTCCGCCGCCGCCGAACAGGCTGACGATCGCCTGCACGTCGACGTCTCCGCGCGCCCGCAGCGAGCACTTCACGGTGCCGTCGAACCGCTCCTTTAGCAGCGCCACGACCTCAACCCCCTCGATCGAGCGCAGCGGCTCCAAGACCGCGTCCGTGTCGAACTCCGCCTTGGCGCCGCGATCGACGAGGGCCTTGTTGAGCGTGACCATCGCCAACCGCCCGCCGCACAGCAGGCGATGGCGCCCGAGCGCGTCCGCCAAGATGCCCGGCGAGTCCGCGTGGTTACGCCGGTGGATCGTGTCGTAGATCTTGGCGGGCTCGACCCCCAGCGCGACCAACTCGCTCGCCATCGCGAACACCTCTTGGTCGGCGTTCGAGTAGCGGAACCAGCCGGTGTCCGCGACCAGAGACAGGAAGACGCCCTCTGCAGCTTCCTTGGTGAGCGGCACGCCCAGCTCGCCGAAGAGCCTCCGGACGAGCGCGCCCGTCGCAGCGGCCGTCACGTCGACATAGCAGACGCTGCCGTCACCCTCTGCGCTCCCGACGTGGTGGTCGATCACGGCGATCTGCTTGCCGCTGCTCGCGAGCTGCCGCCCCAGCGCGCCGACGCGCGAGAGCTGCGAGCAGTCCATCAGGATCGCCACGTCGAACGAAGGCAGGGCCTCGCCTGCTCGGTAGCTGTCAAACGCCGTGTGCTCGAGCAGGAAGTCGAAGCTCGTCGAGATCGGGTCCGGGTTGACGATGCTGACGCTCTTGCCGAGCGCTCGAAGCAAGTGGGACAGCGCAGCCTGCGCGCCGACGCAGTCGCCGTCAGGGTTCTCGTGACCGGTGAGCAGGAAGCTCGACTGCGAACGTAGGAGATCAGGGAGCGTGGTCACGTTCCCATGACTCTAGGCGCCTCGTTGGCTCTGCTCAACGCCCGCAGGCACCGTCCACACGATCCCAGCGGACCGACGGCGCGGACGCGAGGCCTCGCGCCGCGCGGTTGATGAGACAGGGCCCGCTACGTGCGCGCGTAGACGCGCAGCGCGAGCACAGCCATGTCGGGGAAGAGGCCCCGGTTGTAGCTCATGCGGAACCGGAAGCCGGTGATCGAGTCGAGCTGGATCCCGGGCCCAGCGCCCGAACCGATCCCTTCACGCCAGGGCTTGATGGTGCCCGGGAGCGGGGTCGTGCCCGACTGGTCGAGCTCCGCCCCCTGGAACTCAATGACCAACGGCAGCGTGACCGGCGACGCCACCGTTCCGTTGCCGACGACCACGGTCTCGTAGGCTTTCTGGGTCCCCGGCTCTCCGGAGTCGGTGTAGGTGATGTCCACCACGCCGTCGCCGTCTGTGTCGACGTCGAGCTCGTAGCGTTCCCACGTCGGCGGGAACACCAGCCCGGTGCCGTACCAGAGGGACGCGTCGCCCGAGAGGTTGTCGCGGTCGGTCAAGCCGCCGCTGTTCTCTCCCGCGACGAACGCTGGGAAGGCGGTGCCGCCGAAGGCCACGTTGACGCCCGACTCCAACCGGAAGAAGCCGTCCGCGCCGTCCCCGGCGCCGCCTGTCATCGCCTGCAGGTTGTTGGAGATGAACCCGACCGTGCTGCCGAGGCCTCCGCGCGTGTCCATCGTGCCAGCGAACGAGAGGCTCTTGGCCGCCTGCAACAAGAACGAGCCGCCAGAGCCGCCGCCGCCAGGAGATGAGATCCCGTACTGGTCCGTCGGGGAGGGGTTGAAGGGGTCGTCACCGGAGATGACCACGCCCGCACCGCCTCGCGACGAGAGCGTCGCGGTCGCCGCGATGGTCATGGTGCCACCACAACGGATCGCGGCAGTGCCGCCGCCGCCGCTGCCTGCGTGGCCCTTCATCCAGCGCTCACCCGTCGGCGGGTTGCCGTTGACGGCCAGCAAACCGTAACCGTGGCTGCCGCCGCCGCCGCCGCCAGAGCCGCCGACCATGAACTGATCGAGCGACGTGTAGCCAGTGGGGAGCGGGTTCGGCGGGAACGGGAACAGGCTGAACGCAGCGCCGCCGGCCGCCGGCGTGTTGCCGGCCACGGTGTAGAGGGGGTTGTTGTGGTGGGGAGCCAGCGAGCCTGTGCCAGGCGGGGCGAAGCCGCCGCCGCCGCCGCCGTTGCTGAAGTAGCCGCAGTAGATACCGAGGCCAGGACCGACCAGCGCCGGCGGGGTGGCCCAGACGCCGTTGGCCGGCTGCTGCAGGCTGCCCGCGCCGCCGGTCCCGGCCGTGCTGCCCGCGTAGGCGTGCGACGCGCCGACCTGGATGTCCTCACCCGGTTGCCCGTTGCAGACCGCGAGGTTGTTGACGTTATCGCTTTCTTGCCCGCCGTTGCCGCCGCTGCCGCCGCCGGGACCGCCGCTGGTCCCAGGCATGACCGGCGTCGTCGGCGTCCCGGTGCGCGCGTTGAACGTCGAGACCCGCAGGCCAGTGGACGGACCGGAGGTCTGGATGGTGCCGGGGATGTCGACGCCGTTGATGTCGATGGTTCCGAAGATCTCGACGTCCCCGCGGACTCGGATGACCGGCGGGATCGACCCCGTAAAGCGGATGGTCGTGCCCTCCTCAACGGACATGTCCGAGAAGAAGAACTGGCCATCGGTGATCGTGTACTCCTGACCCGTCAGCGACGAGGCCGCAGGGATCACGAACAGGTCGGTGTTCCACTCAAAGATGTTGCCGCCGACCGCAACCCCGAGCGTCGGGTCAAACGAACCGTGCCGACCGTCACCGCCGATGAGGCCTGGACGCGCCCCGCCGGACCATGTCCCGCCGGAGACGACGGGCTCCTGCTGCGAGCCGTCTTGGAACGTCTCGGTCACCTCGATCGGCGTAGAGACGCCTTCCTGGGTCAGGATGACGAACTTGTTCGGGATCGCGGAGCGGCCCGACAGGTCGCGGAGGTCCGCGGTGACACGGACGGTGATGCAGGATTGGCCCGGCAGCTGAACCGACGGCGTGAACGTGACGACCGTAACCTCGCGCTGCCCGATGAGCTCCGTAGACAGCTGCGGCAGCCCTGTGAGCGCCGTGCCCTCTGCCTCGGAGTCGCAGAGGCCGCTCGGGAGTTGACCGCGGAGGACGACGCGGATCGGCGACGCCTCGCTGAGCGGCACCTGTAGCGGCGTCGTATCGATCAACTCCGAGAATCGCAGCACGATCGTCGGGTTGACGGGCGCGTTGACCAGCTGCGTCGGCGCGAGGAGTTCGACCTGCGGCGGCTGCCCGTCTTCGTCGAGGATGCCCAACGACGCGACCACGGTGCCGGAAAGCTCTTGTGTCAGGCCGTCACCAGCAAGGTTGGTGACGCTCTGCGCGATCGAGCTGCCGCCAGCGAGCGTGATGATGTAGGCCTCGTTTCGCTGGAACCCGAACGAGCTGATTCCTGCAGTGGTCGTGACGCGCGGAATGAACACGACCTCGGGACCATTCACCTCGAAGTCGCCCGCGGGCGCGACCCCGGTAGCGGTGCGGATCGAGATGCTCGCGCTGTTGACCGTCGAAGGGTCCACCACATCAGAGAATCGGAACTTCAACCGCTGGTTCTCCGCGATCTCAGTCACCGAGAAGCTGGTCTGCGAGCAGCCGAGGTCGCACTGGATCACGCAGAAGGGCGCACCAGTGTTGCACGGGATACGGAAGGGAGACGATCCGTCGCCGCCGCCACCGCAGCTGGTGAACGCCAGCGCGGCGACGAAGAACAGTGGAGAGAGGGCGTTGCGCATGATGAATGGGGTATGGACGGTGTGCGGGCGATCAGTTGCGGTAGACGACGGTGAGCTTCTCGACCGTCACGTTGGTCGCCAGGGTGCGATCCACGAAGAGCATGAAGCGGTAGCCGTTGAGACCGTCGGACGCGATGCCGACTTGGTTGCCAGAGCTGAGGACGTAGTCACGCCAGGGTCGCTCGATGGTGTTCAGCACGGCGCCCGTGACCACGTCGAGGTCCGCCGCCTGGAACTTCACGTAGAGCGGCGACGTCCCTTCGAGGGCCAACATCGACGAGACGTTGGGGTCGTCGCTGAAGGTCATCGGGACCCCGTCGACGGTGGCCTCGATCTCGTAGCGAGCGAACTCCGGCCCGAAGATGAGGTTCGTCGAGTAGTAGAGCGACCGCATGCTGACGACGTCGTCGGTCTCCGTCAGCTGACCGACGTTGTCCGCCGTCGCAGGCGGCAGCATGATCGACAGGTCGCTGACGTCTGGCGCCGTGGGCTTCTCGAAGCGCACGAAGCCGTCGCCGCCGTCGCCGCCCTCGATCTCGACGATGCCGTTGTTCGGCCCGATGCCGTTGCCGCCCTGGCGACGAAAGAAGCCGCCTTCGCCGCCGCGCACGTCAATCTGACCGATGAACTCCGTGGTGCCGCCGGCCTGCAGGATGATCGAGCCGCCCGAGCCGCCGCCCGCTGGCGCGACCTGGCCGCCGGCCGACTGGCCGATGTAGTCGCGGGCGCTCCCGCCGACCGCCAGCAAGCGCCCCGTTGGCCCGACGCGCATCGAGCGCCCCGCCCGCAGGGCGACCGCGCCGCCGCCGCCGCCGCCGCCAGCGCCGGACGCCCACGTCCGCGCGAGGCTCAGCGACAACGACGCGTTGCTCGCAGCGCCGCCGCCGCCAGCGCCGCCGACGAGGAAGTGGTCGGAGGTCAGCGACGAGCCCGTGGCCGGCGGAAACGGGAACAGCGGGAACGCGAGGCCTCCGGCCGCCTGCGGCCCGAAGAACGTCGCGGCGTTCGGCAGCGGCGTTGAGCCGCTGAGGACGTTGAGCGCCTGCCCAGGTTCACCGGCGGTGTAGAGTCCGCCGCCGGAGCCGCCGGCGCAGGCCGACAGGCAGTAGGCCAGGCCAACGGGCGGGTTGGTCCCAAACTGCTGGTCCGCGCTCAGCCCGGTCGCCGGGTAGAGGTCGGACCCGCGCCCGCCGGTCCCCGCACGCTGCGGGAAGTAGCCGTGCGCGGCCGCGACGTTAACGTCGGCGCCATCGCGGCCATCAAACTGACCGTTCCCGGGGCCGGCGCCGATGCAGCGGTCGCCGCCTTGGCCGCCTGCGCCGCCGTAGATCCCGCCTGCCGCGCCAACTTGCCCAGTCGGGCTCGTGGGGAAGTGTGAGTCGATCACCGAGGCGCCGTTGACCTCGATGTCACCCTGGACGTCGAGGCGGCCCGCGACGCTGATGATCGGCGGGTCGTTTCCGACGAAGCGCAGCCGAATGTCTGCCGGCACCACCATCGTCGAGAAGAAGAAGCGACCGTCCGTCACGACAAACGCGTTGGGAAGCGTGCCGTTGTTCGGCGGGATGAGCGTGTTGCTGGTGTCGAGCTCGAAGACGCGCTTGCCGCCGACGATCTGCTCCGTGTCGGTCGCAAACTCGATGCGGAACGGGCCGTGACGGCCGTCGCCCCCGATCTGCGCGAACTCCGCGGCGCCGCCCGTCCAGGAGCCCGCCGACGCGTCGGCGTCGAGCAAGGCCTCGTCGTCGAACTCTTCGATGATCTCAAAGTCGCTGAGCGGGACCACCTCGGTCAGGAACTGGAACACCTGCGGCTCAGCAGTTCGGCCCGACAAGTCGGTCACGCCGTTGGTCACCGAGACCTCGATGCAGACGTTTCCGGGCAAGGTCTGCGCCGGCGTAAAGGACACGATCGAGACGCCGCGCGCGGCGTCAAAGCTGAGCGCCTGCGCGCCCGCCAACGTCTGCGGCTGCGACTGCGGGTCGCACTCGTTGCCGCCGCTGCCGTCCGGGCGCGTGCGCCGAACCGTGAACTCCACCGGGCTCTGCGTGCCGCTGAGGAAGGGCGTCGCGTCGATCAGCTCGTTGAACTCCAGGATGACCTGGCTGTTAAGCGGCGCCGACTGCAGGTTGGTCGGCGAGACGAGCGTCGCGCTCGGGGGGACGCCGTTGAGGTCGACGATGCCCTGGTTGGACTGCAGCGTGCAGGTCAGCGTCTGGGCGAACGGCTTGCCCGACGTGCTGCGCACGATCTCCGCCTGGTTCTCGCCGCCGACGACCGTCATCGTGTAGGTCTCGCCCGAGGTGAAGCCGAAGAACGTCTGGCCGCCCGAGATCGACAGCGTCGGGACGAACTCGACCCGGTTGTCGTTGACCAGGAACTCTCCGACCGGCTCATCGCCGGTCGGCGTCCGGAAGCGGATCGACGAGCTGTTCACGGACAGCGGGTCGACGGCCTCGCTGAAGAACATCACCACGATCTGGTTCTGAGCGATGTCCGTGAGCGAGCAGCCGGTCGGGCTGCAACCAAGGTTGCAGCTCTGCAAGCAGAGCACGCCGGACGTATCGCCGCTGTTGCAGTCGAAGCCCGTGCTGCCGCCAGCGGACCCGCCGCCACAGCCGCTCAGTGCAAACGCCAACAGTGCAACGATTAGCGCGTATCGGGAACCACCAACAGTCATGTTCGCTCCAGGGTGAGCCGCGCCGAGGGGAGGCAGGCTCGTTGTTTCAGGATTCGTCGGATCGATGCCCACCCTGATCGCCCCGCCAACGGTCGGCGGGGAGCGCAGGTCACAGAGTAGATCTCGGTGTCCGTGTCTGCTTCCTGCCGACGGCCGGGAGAGCCGACGGGACGAGGGGCAGACTGGGCAAAGAGACCATACGGCGGGAGTCGCTGCAAGATCGGCGTGAGCCACAGGATGGACGAACGACCCACAGGCAGGGCCGGCATCGTCGACAATTTCCATGCCACGCGGCACGCGCCCCCACCACGCCCAGTCATACCGAACCTACACCACTGCAGAAAATAGCCTTCGACGCCAGACTCGAG
>JAYYEE010000388.1:0-7730 GCA_036160175.1 Planctomycetota bacterium | reverse complement strand
GGATTGGGCAGCGCTCCGCAGGCTTAAGCGGCGGGCGCGCCGCGATCCCTCGGCGTCAACCTACCTGGCGCTCTCGGCGTCGTATCGGCGCAGCGGGTTACACGAAGCGGCTGCGCGCGTCGCGCGCGACGGGGTCGTTCGGTTTGGGCCATCGGCGCCCCTTCGGCGCTGTTGTGAGTCTGGAGCCGGTGCTCATGACGGCCTGGAAGCGCCGCGCCAGAGCTTCGGTTTGTCGGACGTCACCAGCATTGAGGGGGTCGGTCGCGCCGCGCTGATCCGCGGCTCGAAGGCGGTCGTGAGCGGCGCGATCCGCGACGGCCGCGACCCGTTCCTGAGGATCGTTCGCGTCACGGCGAAGTCTGCGCACCGGTTCGCGCGTCGGAACGGGCTCGGGAGCGCCGCAGAGACGGTGCTTGAGGGGCGATTTGGCTGCATCTGCGTCTGCGTCCGGGGAGACGCCCTGGCGGCGGCGCAGGTCTCGTCGCGGGCGCAGGTGGCCGCGGTCTTGGCCCAGCTGCAGGTGCTCGTCGCCGGCGCGGTCGGCGCCATGGAGGTGACCTCATGAACCGGCTACAGGAGGCGCTTACCGGAGTCCTCGTGACCCCCGACGTGCGCGGGGCTGCGGTGGTGACCGCAGACGGCCTCGTCGCCGCCTCGGCGCTCGCTGCGGACGTCGAGCCAGACGCGCTGGCTGGGGTCGCGTCGTTCCTGATGGCGACGACGGATCGGAGCCTGATCGACGGTGGCTACGGACCAGCTGATCGTCTCGCAGTGCGCGCCGCCGCTGGCCAGGCGGTGCTCTCGCGGCTCGACGACTGCTACCTCGTGGTGCTCTACGACCAGCAGGCGGACGTCACGCAGGTCGACGCGGAAGCCGCCGCGGCTGTCGAGCAGGTCCGTCGGAGCGCGCGGATCGCCTGACCTGGTGGCCCGATGGCGCTGGCATGGGGTGCGGGGCGGATCAGGTCGCGACGAATTGACGCGGTCGCTCAAGCACCTCTGGTCGCCGGACCGATGATCGACATGCCTGCGAGTGTCGAATACCTCGACACTCGCCATCATGAAGGAGGCCGGAGAGACATGGTTCAGATCAACTTCGCGCTCAAGGAAGTCAACTGCAAGGTCGTGTTCTACGGCCCTGGGATGAGCGGCAAGACGACCAACCTCGAGATCGTCCACCAGAAGGCCCCGGAAGAGAACAAGGGAGAGCTGACGTCGATCTCGACCGACGGCGACCGGACCCTGTTCTTCGACTTTATGCCGTTGGACCTCGGCAACGTCGCTGGGATGCGGACCAAGTTCCAGCTCTACACGGTCCCTGGTCAGGTCTACTACAACTCGACTCGCAAGCTCGTGCTGCAAGGCGTCGACGGGGTGATCTTCGTCGCTGACTCTGACCCGGCGAAGATGGACGAGAACGTCGAGTCCTACGCCAACCTGATCGAGAACCTCGCGGAGTATGGCAAGGACGTTCGCGAGCTGCCGCACGTCATCCAATACAACAAGCGGGACGTGCCGGGCGCGCTGCCCGTCGAAGAGATCGACCGGCTCCTCAACAAGTTCGGGGTGCCGACGTTCGAGGCGGTCGCATGCACGGGCGAGGGGGTCTTCCCGACCCTCAAGACGTTGGCCGCCATGGTGCTGGAGAGCATCGAGCGGATCGACGGTCGCGCGCCGCGCAGAGCCGCGCAGGATTCGACGAAGGAGGCGGCGCAGCCGCCGCGTGCTTCAGCCGAGGCCAGCCCGAGAGAGCCGGCGCCGCGGCCGCAGCGGCCGGCAGCACGGCCAGCGCCGTCGCCTGCTGCGAGTGTCCGCGCCGCAGCGACGCCGCGTCGTCACCAGCCGACGGCGCGTCCGCGAGCGTCTAGGAGTGACGCGGCCAAAGTCGTCAACGGACGGCACCGCGTTGCCGCGCGTGCTCCTGCTCCTGTCGCGCGCAAGAGAGGCAGCGTCGGCTTGATCGTCGGCGTCACCGTCGCGCTGCTGTCCGCTGCGGCGGGCGTCGCGTACTTCGCCTTCGGCAACGCGTAACTCTGAGGAACCATGACCGCACCACGAGCGATGTCGCACAACCAACGGCTGCGTCACGATCGCCTGACCTTCTACCGTGAGGACGTCGAGCGCATTGATCGTTTGCTGTCGGAGTTCCTCCGGCTGTCCGGCGCGAAGTGCGCGCTGCTCGTCGACAAGGAAGGGCACCTCGTAACCAAGCGAGGCGAGCTCAACACCATCGACATTGACACCATCTCTGCGCTGGTCGCGGGCTCTTTCGCCGCGACCAAAGAGATGGCGCGGTTGCTCGGCGAGGAGGAGTTCACGGCGATGTTCCACCAGGGCGAGCGCGACAACATTCAGCTCTCGCTAGTAGGTGACCGTACGTTGCTGACCATCCTGTTTGACGATCGGACGACCGTGGGCATGGTGCGCCTCTACGCGGCTGAGACTTCGAAGAGGCTCGAGTCGATCTACCGGGACGCCATCGATCGTGGCCCCGTCGCTGAGGGGCTTGGTCAAGCTTTTGGCGCAGACGCCAAGAGCAAGCTCGACAACCTATTCGACTGAGGCCGAAAGGTCGTCGGGCGACGGGGGGAGGGCGCGAATCTCAGTTTTTTCGCGTTTTCCGGGATGCTTGCCCGGCTTTCGTTAAAGGCAAACTTGGCGCCCTCTATCTCAGTGAAATCTAGCAGTTCGCAATAAGATTCGGCGCGCCGTTTCCGTACTATCCCCTGATACCAGCGGGGGTTCGGGTGAATTCCGGTCGTGCGTCGGCCGATCTCTTCCATCGGCCGGAACTTGGTGGGTTCGCACTAGCGTGCCTCATGCCGGTCTTCCCAAAAACCCTAACAAGGACCAAGCAATGGCTGCCAAGAAGAAGACGAAGAAGAAGGCCAAGAAGGCCGCGAAGAAGACCACGAAGAAGGCCGCGAAGAAGCCCGCCAAGAAGAAGGCCGCCAAGAAGAAGGCCGCCAAGAAGAAGGCGACCAAGAAGGCCGCGAAGAAGTGATCTTCTCGCGAGGATCTGCTGCCACCCGGTAGCAGTTCTTCGTTGACGACTGGGAAAGGGCTCGGCGTTCGCCGGGCCCTTTCTCATGTACGGTCAACTTGGCCTGCGTCGCGCCTCGGCTCGACGTCCAGGCTTAGTGCAGCCGCTGGCCTGGCTTCGCGCCGTTATCCGGTGACATCAGATAAATGTCTCCGTCGGTGCCTGCGGCCGCGACCATGCCTTCGCTGACGCCGAACTTCATCTTCCTCGGCTTGAGGTTGGCCACGTAGAGCACGAGGCGACCGACGAGCTGCTCGGGGGTGTAGGCGCTCTTGATCCCTGCGAAGACGTTGCGGCGGACGTCGCCGCCGAGGCTGAGCGTCAGCTGCAGCAGCTTCTGCGCGCCCTCGACCTGCGTCGCCTCGACGACCTCGGCGACGCGCAGGTCGACCTTGAGGAAGTCGTCGATGGTGATCTCGTCCGCGAGGGGCTCCTTGTCCAGGGTGGGGCTCGACGGCGTCGGCTCTTCGGGCGTGAACATCTCTTCGACCTTGGCCGCTTCTACGCGCGCCATCATGTGTTCGAACTTGGCCACCCCTCGATCCGTGATCGGGGTCTGCGCCAAAGACCAAGCGTCCATGTCGCTGCCGAGCAGCGCGCCGGCCTTGGCGCTGAGCTCGGGCAGGACCGGCGTCAGGTAGACCATGATCTGGTGGAACAAGTTGAGCACGACCGTGCAGCAATCCTGCAGCTGCTGCGCCTTCTCGGGGTCCTTGCGGAGCTTCCACGGCGCTGCCTGCTCGACGAACTCGTTAGCGGCGTCAGCGAGCGTCATGATCAGCCGCGTGGCCTCGCGGTAGTCGCACGCTTCGTAGGCAGCCGCGATGTCCTCTGACAATTGCGCAGCCCGCTGGAAGAGGCCGCCGTCATCGGGGTATTCCTTCGACAGTCCGACGTCCTTCACGAACTTCGCCGAGCGACTGGCGAGGTTGACGACGCGGCCGACGAGGTCGCTGTTGACCTTCCCGACGAACTCCTCGGACTGGAAGTCGAGGTCGTCGATCTTCGGCCCGAGCTTGGACGCGTAGTAATAGCGCAGCCAGCCGGGCTCGAGATACTCGAGGTAGCGCGACGCGTTCACGAAGGTGCCGCGCGACTTGGACATCTTCTCGCCGTTGACCTTCAGGAACCCGTGGATGTGCACGCGCGTGGGCAGGCAGTAGCCAGCCGAGTGCAGCATCGCGGGCCAGAACAGCGTGTGGAAGTAGGTGATGTCCTTGCCGAGGAAGTGGACGACCTCAGCGTCTTGGTTGCGCCACCAGTCGTCGGCGTCGCCGCCGTTCTTCGCGCACCACTCGACGGTGCTGGCGATGTAGCCGATCGGAGCGTCGAACCAGACATACCAGTAGTTGCCCGGCTGGTCAGGGATCTCGAAGCCGAAGTAGGGGGCTGGCCTGGAGACGTCCCAGTCTTGCAGCGGCTTGTCGAGGAAGTGTCCTTTGAGGTAGTTCGCGACCTCGGGCTGCAGGGCGCCGCTGTCCTGCGTCCACGCAGTCAGGTCGCCTTGCAACGGCGCGAGCTTGACGAAGGACTGCTGCGAGTCCTTGAGCACCGGCGCTGAGTCGGTGAAGACCGAGCGCGGCTCGATCAGCTCCGTGGCTGGGTAGGTCGCGCCGCACGATTCGCACGCGTCCCCGTATTGATCGGGCGCGTTGCACTTGGGGCAGGTCCCCTTGACGAAGCGGTCGGCGAGGAACATCTGCTTCTGCTCGTCGAAGAGCCGCGGGACCGCGCGCTGCGCGATCAGGCCTCGCGCTCGCAGCTGCGACCAGATGTCGTTCGCCACCTGGCGGTTGGTCTCGCTGTTGGTCGAGCCGTAGTGGTCGAACGAGATCCCGAACGCGGCGAAGTCGCGCTGGTGCGCCTCGGACATCTCCGCGATCAGCGCTTCTGGAGACCTCTGCTCCTTCTCGGCGCGGATCATGATCGCCGTGCCGTGCGTGTCATCGGCGCACATGTAGGCGACCCGGTGGCCACGCAGACGCTGGAACCGGACGAAGATGTCCGTCTGGATGTACTCGACCAGGTGGCCGAGGTGGATGTGCCCGTTGGCGTAGGGGAGGGCGCTGGTAACCAGGATCTGGCGCGTCATTTTGACCCTGGTGTATCCGGCTGGCGCCCGTGTTTCACCTCGGGACCACAAGGGGCTCTGCCGCGCCCCCGCTGCGCTGGGGACCCCCGATGACATGGACGGGGTCGGGCCGCCTGCTGCTGCCGCGGCGCTGGACCGCGGCGCTCGGGCTGCCCCTGCGGCCAATTCGTCACGGCCACGGTTACGCCCCACCTTGTCCGTGGTCACTTTCTTCGGCGGCCGCGTGCCTCTATCCTGTTTGCCCCTTCGAACTCCGAACTATGAGCGATCTGTACAAGGCCCTCGACTTCTACGAAGTCGACGAACTCTACACCGAAGAAGAACGCATGGTCCGCGACGCCGTGCGTTCCTGGGTCTCCGACCGGTTCATGCCGGTCATCGAGGAGCACAACCGGGCGGGCACGTTCCCGACGGACCTGATCCCCGAGCTCGGCGAGCTGGGCGTGTTCGGCGCGAGCCTCGAGGGCTACGGCTGCGCGGGCCTCTCTCCGGTCGCGAGCGGCCTCATCTGCCAGGAGCTCGAGCGCGGAGACTCCGGCCTTCGCTCGTTTGTGTCGGTGCAGGGCTCCCTCTGCATGTATCCGATCCACGCTTATGGGACCGAGGAGCAGAAGCAGAAGTACCTGCCGAAGATGGCGACCGGCGAGCTGATCGGCTGCTTCGGCCTGACCGAGGCCGACTTCGGCAGCAACCCAGGCGGCATGCTGACCAAGGCCGTCGAGGACGGCGACCACTACGTGCTCAACGGCAGCAAGTACTGGATCACCAACGGCAGCATGGCGCACGTCGCGATCGTGTGGGCCAAGCTCGACGGCGTCGTGCGCGGCTTCCTCGTCGACTGCGATACGCCTGGCTTCCAGGGCAAGGGCATCAAGAACAAGTTCTCGCTGCGCGCGTCGGACACGTCGGAGCTCGTGCTCGAGGACGTCCGTATCCCTAAGGCCAACCTGCTGCCAGGCGTCGAGGGGCTCAAGGGTCCGCTCAGCTGCTTGACGCAGGCGCGCTACGGCAGCGCCTTCGGCGCGGTGGGGGCGGCGCAGGCCGCCTACGACGAGGCGACGCGATACAGCCAGATGCGGATCATGTTCGACAAGCCGATCGGCCGCTACCAGCTGGTCCAGAACAAGCTGGTCTGGATGGCGAACGAGATCACCAAGGCGCAGCTGCTCTGCTGGAAGCTCGGCAAGATGAAGGAGCAGGGCAAGATGCAGCACTACCACGTGTCGCTCGCCAAGCGGAACTCGTGCTGGATGGCGCTCGAGTGCTGCCGGATGGGCCGCGACGTGCTCGGCGCCAACGGCATCACCGACGAGTACCAGATGATGCGCCACATGTGCAACCTGGAGTCGGTGATCACCTACGAGGGCACGCACGACAGCCCCACGCTGATCGTCGGCCGTCAGCTGACTGGCCTCGACGCGATCTTCTAGGTCGCCGCGCGAGCGCGTTGCCGGTAGAACACGGCGATGCCCCGCCTGCTCCACTGCCTCGCCGAGAAGGGATACTCTGGCGGCGAGGTGCAGCTGCGAATGCTCGTCGAGCACTTCGCGAGCCAGGGATTCGAGCAGGGCTTCTTGCTCGCGCCCGGCGCCAAGTTCCGCGGCGCGGCCGAAGAGCTTGGCCTGCCTGTTTGGGAGGCGCCGCTGCGCCGCTGGTGGCGGCCCGATCTGGGCGCGAAGATCCGCCGCGCCTACCGGGAGTTCGACACGGACGTGATCCAGTTCGCCGACGGGCGCTCGCACTACCTCGCCGGGCTCGCGGCGCGCGGGCATCGGAGCAAGAAGTTCACCATCCGTCGGATCGACTACCCGATCCGCAAGGGGTGGATGGGGGGCTTCCGCTACACGCGTTTGGTGGACCACACGATCGCGATCTGCGACGCGATTCGGCAGCGGCTGTTGGCCGCAGGCGTGCCCGGCGACCGGATCACGTTGGTCTACGACGGCCTCGATCCGAAGCCCTGGACCGGCCTGCGCGCGGGGCGCGACGCGGCGCGGGCGCGGCTGGGCGTCGCGCCGGACGCGTTCGTGATCTCGCTCGCGGGCGTGCTGCGGCCGCGCAAGGGCCAGCACGTCTTGATCGACGCGTTCGCGCAGCTCGCCGCCGACTTCCCGCGCGCGGTGCTGTTCTTGGCCGGCGACGGCAGCGAGATGGAGAAGCTGAAGCAGCAGGTGCAGCGACTCGGCCTCGGTGGGCGCGTGCGCCTGCCCGGCCGCGTCAGCCCGGTGCACGACGTCTACGCGGCGTCCGACGTGTTCACGATGCCGTCGTTCCACGAGGGGCTCTGCAACGCGTGCCTGGAGGCGAGCTTCGCGGCGTTGCCGCAGGTCGTCAGCACGGCCGGCGGCAACGCGGAGATCGTCGTCGACGGCGAGACGGGCTACGTGGTGCCGAAGGGTGACGCCGACGCGCTCGCCGCGGCGCTGCGACGCTACCTCGAGGACCCCGCCGAGGCGGTCGCGCACGGCGAGGCCGGCTTCGCGCGCAGCATGCAGATGTTCACCGACGAGCACCTCGGCCCCGAGGTCGAGGCGGTCGTGCGCGGGCTGCTCACGCCTGCGGCGGCCGAGGCCTAGCGCCCGCGCGCCGCGAGCA
>JAYYEE010000387.1:0-7914 GCA_036160175.1 Planctomycetota bacterium | reverse complement strand
GCCTTTGAAGAGCTCGGAGAGTTGGTCGTCGACCCAGGCCAGGGCAACGGCGACCGGGTCCGCTTGCGGCGGGAGAGCCAGAGCTCGGAGTGGCAGCTGATCGAGCCGGTCGAGTACCTCGCGCGCGCGACGCCGGTCAATGAGGCCGCGCAGGCGCTGCAGCGGCTGGTCGCGCGCCAGTTTGTCACGGAGGAGGGGGAGGTTCGTCCGCGCTCCGAAGACCCGCGCTACGGGATGACCGGCGCGCGCTGGTCGCTGGCGACGCGCCGGCTCAACGCGAAGGCGCTGCATACGCTCTGGTTCGGCGGCGACGCGCCTGCGGCAGGCGACGAGGCGATGATCTACTGCGCGCGCGCCGACGAGCCGGACAACATCGCACTCGTTCCGAAGGCCGCGCTAGAGACGCTGCAGCGCGTCTTTACCGACTACTGCGACAAGTCGATCCTCCGGCAGAATGCGCAGGTAGAGCGGCTGGACCTGTCCCACCGGGACGGCAGGACGCGCACGTTCCGCATCCAGCCCGACGGCAGCTGGCGACTCGACGGCGAGGACGCGGACCGCAGCGAGGTCGGCGATTTCGTCGAGGACACGCTGCGAGACTTCGTCGGCAAGAAGGTCGTCGACATGCGCGAGGGCTACGGCGCGCATGACTGGTCGTTTATGCTCATGCGCGGCAACGGCGACGCGCTGGGCGAGGCGCGGATCTGGGATCCGGGGCCGGGCGCGCGGCTGATCGCGAGGGGGCAGACACGCCCGGGCAGGCAAGAGCAGTTGGTCGGCGTTGAGCTAGGGAAGCGCGACACGGACGAGCTGCGCAAGCTCTGGCAGTGAGCCCCGCAGCGCCGCGAGACAACGCGACGCGTAGCGACTATCTTCGTCAGCGATGGCAACCAAGAAGACGACCCGCGCCCGCCGTTACTGGCTGTTCAAGTCCGAGCCTGACGTCTACGGCATCGACCAGCTCGAGCGAGACGGCACGACGTTTTGGGACGGGGTCCGAAACTACCAAGCGCGGAACTTGATGCGCGACGACATGCAGCTGGACGACGGCGTGCTGTTCTACCACAGCAACGCGAAGCCGATGGCCGTCGTCGGGCTGGCGCGGATCTGCAAGGAGGGTTACCCAGACCAGACGCAGTTCGAGCTTGGTCACAAGTATCACGATCCCGGCAGCGACCCCGCGGACCCGCGGTGGTATCACGTCGACGTCGCCTTCGTGGCCAAGGCGAGCGCACCGGTGACGCGAGACATGATGAAGGACGAGCCGAAGCTCGCGGACATGATGTTGCTGCAGCGAGGGAGCCGCCTGTCTGTGCAGCCCGTCACCCGCGCGGAGTGGCGCACGGTCTTGAAGATGGCGGGGCTCCAGGAGTCTTGGTGAACGCGCGCGGCAGCTTGCTGCTCGGATGCCTGCTGCTGGCTGGTTGTGGGCGCGCGCCTGCGCCCGACTTCGCGGCGCCGGCGGCGGTGATCCACGAGCCGGTCAGCGACCGCTACTTGGTCTCCAACCTCGGCACCCCTGACGTAGACGGGGACGGCTTCATCGTCTCGTCGTCGCCGCGTGACGGCGCGCGGGCCCTCTGGGCGGGGGGTGGCGCGAGCGGCGTGGTCTTGAACAACCCGCGCGGCATGGCGGTCGTTGACGGAGAGCTTTGGGTCGCGGACGTCGACGTCGTGCGGCGCCTGGACCTGGGCTCGAAGGCGCCCGTCGGTCAGGTCGAGATCGCGGGCGCGTCGATGCTGTGGGGCGTCAGCGCCGGGCCTGACGGGAACGTCTACGTGAGCGACGTTGGGTTGAACGAAGCCCTGGAGCCGACCGGGACGGACGCGATCTGGCGCGTCTCGAGGTCAGGTGACGTGTCGCTGCTGATCCAAGGCGAAGACCTCGGTCAGCCGAGCGCGATCTCGGCGCAGCGCGCGGGGCTCTATGTCGTCGGTTGGCGGAAAGGCGCGTTCTTTCAGGTCGACTACCGCGGGTCCAAGACCGACCTCTCGCTGGCGCCGGAGGGCCGGTTGAGCGGGCTTGCGCGGGTGGAGACCGAGGGCTACCTCGGCGGCCGACGCGCGATGGTGCCGAGCTGGCTGGCCTCGTCCTGGGGCGGCGCGACGGTCTACCGCTTCGCCTTGAGCGGCGGCGTCACGGCGCTGGGCGCCGCGCTTGAGCAGCCGGGCTTGATCGGTGTCGACCTCGGGCGGCGGCGCTTGCTCGTCCCGCTGCTCGGCGCGGACCGGCTGCACCTTGAACAGCTGTGAGATCGCGCGCCGCGTCGGATACGCTTGTACCGTGATGAAGGCCTACGCCGCGACCAAGGAGCAGACGGAGACGCAGACGCGCCCGAAGACGTCGCTGGCGAAGCCGTGGAACGTCATCGTGCACGACGACCCGGTCACCTTGATGGGCTACGTCACCAAGATCTTCGTGCGGGTGTTCGGCTACAGCGAGTCAAAGGCGCACAAGCTGATGATGGAGGTCCACAAGACTGGCCGGTCGGTGGTGTGGACCGGCGCGAGGGAGCAGGCGGAGATGTATGCGCAGAAGCTGCAGTCTCACCACCTGCTGACCACGCTGGAGAAGGTCGAGGACTGACCGTGGGGATGTGGGCTGCCAGAGTCGACGAAGGCTATCTCTTCGGGGAGCTGACGGATGACGCGGTGCGGACGCTCCGCGGGGTGCCGATGCTGATCGAGTCGTCCGATGACCGCGTCCGCCGGCGACTGCTCCCTGAGACCTGCCACGAAGAGGAGGACGAGGCGCACTGGCGTGAGCACGCCGTCCCTGAGCTCGAGCGGTTGTTCCTCTCGCGGGCGCACCTCGTCCAGCGAGACCTAGACAAGCTGCGGCGCTTGCCCGACACCGAAGGCCAGGTCTTGCTGATCTCCCACGAGCACGTCAACGCGTGGCTCGCGGCGCTCAACGCAGCGCGCCTCGCGCTCTTCGAGCTGAACGACCTGACCGCGGCGCACATGGAGACCGAGGGGTTCTCAGGCGCCTCGGCAAAGCAGCAAGAAGCGATCATCCGGATCAGCCTCCTCGCGGAGATCCAGGCGGTGCTGCTCGGCGACTTTGAGGTCGACGACGAAGACGCGTCCGCCGACGACCTCACCGAGGGTTAGGCGCTGCGCGCTCAGCGGCCGCCGTCGCCCGCGCCGTCTTCCTCGTCGCGGACCTCCGCTCCTGGGTAGTCGCCTAACACCGACGTCGGGCCGCGAAGGTCGTGGACGGTGAAGGCCTGGGTCGTCGATTGTCCCTGGTGGGTGATCCGCACGGCGAACGTGCCGGGCCGCGCGCCGCGGTTGCTGCGGCGTCGCATGCCGCCGCTGCCGCCGCCCCACTCGACCTCGTGGTAGCCGGCGTCGTTGCCGCCGTCTGCCGAGAAGACGACCTCGCCGGCGGCGTCGAGCACCTCGACCTTCGGTGACTCTGGGCTGTCTTGTGCGAGCACGTAGCGGAACGTCGCCGTCGTGAACGGGTTGGGGACTCGCCATCGGCGCGCGCCGAAGTAGCCGCGGTCGAAGCCGCCGCGGAGCAGGACGCCGTCCGATGGCGGCAGCGCGAGCAAGGGCGTCCGGAGCGCGCTAGTCTTGAGGGCCTCGAAGGCCGAGGCGTCGAGGCCCCAAATGCCGCGGCCGTGCGTGCCCACGAGCAGGTGGGGGTGCGTGGGGTGGATCAGCAGGTCGTGCGCCGCGGCGCGCGGGAGGCCGTAGCCGAGCGGCGCCCAGTGCGCACCGTCGTCGATCGACACGTGGACGTCCATCTCGGTGCCGACGAAGAGCACGCTCGCGTTGCGCGGGTGTTGCCGGATGACGTTGACGGGCTCTCGTGGCAGCTCGTGGGCGATCGACAGCCAGCTCTCCCCGCCGTCGTCGGTCCGGAAGACGTAGGCGTCGCGGATGTCTTCGCGATATCCAGTGAAGCTCACGAAGGCGGTGTCGGCGTCGTGCGGAGATGCCTCGACGCGGCTCACCCAGAGGCCCTTGACGGGCGCGGGGAAGCGGTCGGTCAGATCGGTGAAGCGCGCGCCGCCGTCCTTCGTCACCCAGACCTTGCCGTCGTCTGTGCCGACCCAAAGGTGGCCTTCGCGCAGCGGTGACTCAGAGATCGTGGTGATCGTGCAGTGGGGTACGTCGCCTTTCTTCTTCTCGACGTCGTTGGTGCTCAGATCTCCGCTGATGGTCGCCCAGTCGTCGCCGCGGTTACGCGAGCGATGTAGGTGTTGGCTGCCGCAGTAGATCGTGTCCGGGGCGTGCGGCGAAACGACGATCGGCGTCATCCAGTTGAAGCGCAGCGGCTGCTCGCCCTTGCGCGCCCGCGGCTTGATCGACTTGCGTGCGCCGGTGCGCAGATTGGAGCGGAGCATGCCGCCGAACTGCGACTCGGAATAGACGGTGTCCGGGTCGTGCGGGTCGGGCACCGAGTAGAAGCCGTCGCCGCCCGAGACCTTGAACGCGTCTTGCGGCTCGAGGCCCGCCGACGTCGGGCCGTGGATGGGGAAGCCCCATGTGCCGTTGTCCTGCAGGCCGCCGTAGACCTTGTACGGCGTGCCCCGGTCGACGCCGATCGCGTAGAACTGCAGGATCGGTAAGTGGGTGAGGTGGTCCCAATTCGCGCCCTGGTCCCACGTGACCGCGACCCCGCCGTCGTTGCCGAGCAGGCAGTGCTGGCTATCTTGCGGGTCGATCCACAGCGCGTGGTGGTCGGAGTGCAGCGTGCTGCCGAACGAGCGCCCGCCGCGGCGACGCCCTGCCGGCGTCCACTTCTTGCCGCCGTCCTTGCTCTGGTAGACGGCTACCGACAGCACCCACAGGTTGTCGGCGTCGTTGGGGTCGACGCGGATCTGCCCGTAGTAATAGCCGGGGCTCCCGCCGACGGAGAGGTCGTCTTTGTGGGTCTTCGCCCAGGTGTCCCCGCCGTCGTCGCTTCGATAGACTTCGCCGCCCACGAGGCGTTGTCTCGCGCGGCGGCGCGGGTCTTGCGCCTCTTCCGGGCCGTCCAGCCACTCTTGCTTGGCGACCGGGTCTGCGAGCTGTTCGGCGCTGGGGGCCGCGTCGGTGCGGGCGTCGCCGTCGTCGTCGCCGTCGCTGCCTTTGCGCGCGCGGGCGCGAGGGTTCAGGTTCTCGATCGAGGCGTAGATGGTGTCGCCGTCGCGTAAGTAGCAGTCGAGGCCGATGCGGCCGAGCTTGCCGTCGGGCAAGCCCTTGCCGAGCGTCTCCCAGGTCGTCCCTCCGTCGATCGAGCGGTAGATGCGTGACCCCGCGCCGCCCTCTTCGAAGTTCCAGGCCCGTCGGCGCCGCTCGTAGGAGGCTGCGAACAAGACGTCGGGTTTCTGCGGGTGCATCACGACGTCGACGACCCCGACGTCTTCGCTGATGTAGAGCACCTTGTCCCAGCTGGCGCCGCCGTCAGTCGTCTTGTAGAGGCCGCGCTGCTCGTTGCTGGAGTAGAGCGCGCCCAGCGCCGCGACGTAGACCGTGTCCGGGTCGTCCGGGTGGACCACGACGCGCCCGATGTGATCCGTGCCGGCCAAGCCGACCCACTTCCATGTCTCCCCGCTGTCGTCGGAGCGGTAGACGCCGTCGCCCCAGAACGAGCTCCGTTGGTTGTTGCCTTCGCCGGTGCCGACGTAGACCACGCGCGGGTCGCTAGGGGCGACCGCGAGGTCGCCGACGGAGATGGTGTAGGCGTTCTGCAGCTGCGGTTCGAACGAGACGCCGCCGTTGGTGGTGTGCCAGACGCCGCCGCTGGCGGACGCGAGCCAATACTCTTGCGGCCGCTTCGGGTTGACGGCGATGTCGACGATGCGCCCGCCGCTCTGAACCGGGCCGAGCTGTTTCCATTGCATCTGGCCGAGCACGTTGCTGCGCAAGTGGTCTCGGTCACTGGTCTGCGCGGACGCGATGCTCACGCAGCACACAGCGGCCACGATGAAGGTGAGGTGCTTCTTTAGGGTCATCGCTTGGTCCTCAGCGGCTGGTCTGTGGTTCGGTCGCGGCCGGCGACGCGGGTGAGGTCGTGGGGTCGCTGCGGAGCGTGACGACGCGGGGCTGCACGCCGTCGGCGTCGGCGAGCCGTACGCGGTAGCTCCCAGGCGCCACCAGTGCGCGGCCAGCGCGCGCGTCCCAGCGGATCGCCTGCAGCCCGCGGACCTTGGCGCCGCGCGCCTCTCCGATCTTCTTGCCGGTGATGTCTTCGATGATCAGTCGCGGCGGGTCGTCGGGGGGCTCTCGGAGCCAGAGGTAGATCTGCGCGCCGTAGCCAGGGTTGGCCGCCTTGAACTGCTTGCTGCCTTGGAAGCCGCGGCTCTTCATCTTCCAAAGATAGGCAGGCTCCACCTCGGCGATCCACGCGTCGCGGAGCGTCACGCTCCGGGTCGTCTGCCGGAGGCCTTCGATGTCGAGCACGAAGATGCCGCGGCCGTGGGTCGCGGCGACCAAGTCGCTGTCGCGGTCCTGAATCACGAGCTCCCGGACCGAGACGTTTGGCATCCCGTTGGAGAGCCGCAGCCAGTTGTATCCGCGGTCAAGCGAGGCCCACGCGCCGTGCTCGGTGCCCAAAAACAGCAGCTCGGGGTTGCGGGGGTCTTCGGCGAAGCTGTGGCAAACGGCCAGGCCGGGGAGCGTGTCCGCCATGCTGTAGAAGGTCTCGCCCAGGTCGTCGCTGACGAACACGTGGGTGCCGAAGTCGTCGCTCCGGTGACCGTCGAGGGTCACGTAGACACGGTCTGCGCGGTGGTTCGAGGGGACGATGTCGCTCACGTAGAGCCGCGCGTCGACCGGGAGGTTCTGGTCGATTCGGACCCACGCCGCGCCGCCGTCGTCCGTCCGCCACAGGGCGCCGTCGTCAGTGCCGACGTACAGCAGGCCGCGGCGCAGCGGGCTCTCGGCGAGCGCGCAGGCGGTGCCGTCCTCGGTGTCGCCGAGGCGCGGGGACACCGCGGTCATGCGGATGCTGCCGTCGTTCACGATCGGACCTTGTCCTGGTCGCGCGCCGCGGCTGTCGAGGTGGCTGTGGCGGTCGCCGCGGAACAGGTGGCTGCCAGCGTGATAGACCACGAGGCGGTTGTGCGGGGACAGGATGAACGGCGCGTCCCAGTTGAAGCGGACCCGGCTCCCCGAGGGGCGGACGCGCTGCATGCGGGCCTGCCTTCCAGTGCGAGTGTCGACGACGCCGAGGTTGCCGTTCTGGCTCGTGGCGAACACGACGTGCGGTTCTAGAGGGTCCGCTTGGGCGCCGAAGCCGTCGCCGCTGTAGATCTTGAAGCAGTCGAGCGTGGTGACGCCGTCGCGGTAGCGCGTCTGTGAGGGGACGACCCAGGTGCCGTTGTCTTGCAGGCCGCCGATGACGTTGTACGGCACGCTGTTGTCGACCTCGCAGTCATAATATTGAGCAGCGGAGAACCCCTTGTGGACCTGCCACGTGCGGCCCTGGTCCCAGGTCTCGTTGACGCCGCCGTCGCAGACCGCGACTAGGTGCTCGCTGTCGTCTGGATCGACCCAGATGCCGTGGAAGTCGACGTGGATGCCGCGGTTGATGGCCGAGAACTTCTCCCCGCCGTCGGTGGAGCCCCACAGCGTGGTGCCGACGGAGTAGAGGTTGTCTGCGTTGCGCGGATCGACGCGGATCACTGAGTAGTAGAACGGCCGCTCCGTCAGGCTGTTGAGGCGAGCCCACGTCTCGCCGCGGTCGTCGCTGCGGAAGACGCCGCCCGTCTCGTAGCCGCGCTTCCCCTGCCGACTCTGGCGGTTGGCCTCTTGGCCAAAGAGTCGTCCCGAGAACGGGCCGTTGGGCTTCATCGCCGTCGCCATGCCAGATGCTTGGCGGGTCCCGAACGTGATCTCGACCTCAGTGGTCACGTCGCCGCGCGCGTAGGCCAGCTTGATCTGCTGGCCGCCGCGTGAGTCGCGGATGATCTCTAC
>JAYYEE010000386.1:0-3457 GCA_036160175.1 Planctomycetota bacterium | reverse complement strand
CGACGTCGACAACAACGTCGTCTACCACGAAGGGCTCTTCGAGAGCTTGATCAATAAGCTCGGCTACAAGGCGCGCGCGATCACCGAAGGCCACGCGGTGGTGTTCTCGGAGCTCGCGGACAGCGAGTTCACCGGCATCGGGCTGTCGTTCGGCGGCGGCATGGCGAACGCGTGCATCGCGTACAAGTCGATCCCATGCCTCTCATTCTCGGTCGCGCGCGGGGGTGACTGGATCGACAAGAACGTCGCCAACGTGCTCGGCGTTCCGCGCAGTAAGGCCACGTCGATGAAGGAGCGCGGCATCGATATCCGCGACCCTCAAAGTCGTGAGGAAGAGGCCGTAGCGATCTACTACCGCAGCTTGATCACCTACGTTCTCGAGAACATCAAGGCGCGCTTTGAGTCGGGACAGAACATGCCCAACTTCAGCGAGCCGATCGACATCGCGTGCGCTGGCGGCACTTCGATGGTGGGGGGCTTCATCGAGGTGTTCCGCGAGGAGTTCGCCAAGATCGACTTCCCCATCCCGATCGGTCGGATCTTCCGCAGCGAGGAAGCCCTGACTTCGGTCTCCAAGGGATGCCTCGTCGCCGCCGCGATCGGCGAAGAGTAGGCGCACCACTAGCATCTGCTCGGGGCGGGCGCGAGGGGCTGGGCGGTCCCATCGCGCCCGCGTCGTGTATTGCTCAGGGACTTAGAGCCGGAGGCGCGCGCGTAGCCAGTTGGTGACCACGCGGTCGGTGGGCGGGCTCAGGTCGAACGTCAGCGCGGCGAAGTAGAGGTCGAGGCCGGCCAGCAGCGGGGTGGGCGGGGCTAGCAACGTAGGGTCTGCGTTGCCGCTCGCGTCGAGCGCGCCGCTGAACCCCTGGAAGACGACGCTGGGGATGAGGCTCGCCTGCAAGATCCCGCCATCTCGGAGCGGGAGCAGCCCGCCGCTAGGCAACGGGATCCCTGGAGAAGTGGCTTCGCTGACCGCGCAGAGGAAGGGGCGGTTTGCTTCGTTCGGGAGCGACAGCGAGAGCGCGGTGGGTTGCCCCATGGTGATCTCGGCGGGGCCTGACAGCGCCGCGCCGCCCCGGAGCCAGTCGATGCTCTGCTGCAAGAGTCGGGCGGCCGCGTCGTCATCGAGCATCGTGTGCAGCGGCAGCCCGAAGACGAGCACGCGCGCGCCCGTCGCTGGGTTCACGCTCTGCACGCCTGCAGCGAGGCCGTTGCTGTAGCGCAGGCACACCGCGCCGTTGCTGGTAGTCGGCGTCAAGACATCGGCGTAATCGACGTCATACGTCGGGCCGCTGCCGTCGTCGAAGGCCGACGCGCTGATGCCCGCGCTGACGGTCCCGGCGAGGCCCGGCTGCAAGGCGTAGCTGTTGGCGTCGTCTGCGACGTAGGTCGCGCCGAGGGTGTTGCGGAAGAAGGCGCGATCGCTCGCCGACCCGAGCCAGTCGAGGTCCCAGCCGACCTCGGCGCCCGCGACCAGCAGCGCGCCGCCCGCATTGAGGTAGAGCGAGACCAGGAACTGCTCCAGCGCGCTGAACGTCTCGTCTTCGGTGCTCTCTTCCCCGAGGCTCCAGACCACCGCGCGGTAGTTCCCCAAGCCGACGTGCCCCAACGCGACCGCCTCGTTAGACGCCGCGTCGAAGGCGAGCGAGGTGCGCGCGTCGCGGCGCAAGGCGCGCCCTACCCGTGACAGGTAGTCGCGGGTGTTGTCGGGCTGCTTGACGGTGCGACTGAGCCGGTCGAACCCCTGGACCAACAGCACAGGGGCTGCGCCGAGGTGGTCCGTTCCCGCCGTCAGCACTTCGGTCGGAAACGACCTGCCCGATTGGTTCCATGCGCGCACGCGGTACGACCGGACGCTGTGCGGCGGCAGCGGGCCGGTCGAGTAGCTGGTCGACGCGACCGCGGCGACTTCACGGAAGCCCTTGCCGTCTAGCGACTCCTCGACGGTGTACGACGTCGCGCCGGGCGCAGGGTTCCAGCGGACCTGGAGCCCGCGGTTGCCGTCCTGGAGGACGCGCAGCGCGGGCGGCGGCTCGGGCGGGAACGGCGACAGCGGCGCGAAGTGGCGCAACACTCCCCGCGCGTAGGCGCGCGCCGCGATGTAGCGGAACTCGGGATCGTGTAGCGAGTCGTGGTCGAGCGACCCGACGGTGTCGTGGAAGGCCAGCTCAACGAGCACGCCGGGCATAGAGCTCAACAGCCGGAGCTCGCCGAAGTTGGCCTGCTTCTGGCCGCGATCGACCCACGCTGGGTTCCACTCGGCGCGCAGGTCGTTGATCAGCTGCGTCTGCACGGTCTGACGCAGGTTCGACGACCCAGCGGTGGCGCCGCCGGAATACATGTAGGTCTCAGTGCCTGCGCCGCCGCCGGCGTTGGTATGCAGCGACACGAAGGCGTCTGCGGTGCGCCACTCGGCGAAGCGCGGCCGCGCGGTGACGTCGTCGCTGTTGTCCTGGCTAGCAGCAGATGAGTCGTAGACGCTCGCGGGCGCCCCGGCGAACTGCGCCCAGTAGCGGGCGCACTCGCGCCACCGCTCCTGCAAAGACGTCGTCCCTCCGCGCGCGATCGAGCCTAGGCCGCCGCCTAGCCGGACCGCGTCGGCGATGACCACGCCAGAGTTGGGGGAGCGGTTGCTGAGCGTGACCGCCGCGCCCTGCGCGGCCGTGAACCAGTAATTGCCGAGGTGCGCCCAGGTGAGGTTGTCGACGGTCTGATCGACCGTGACCTCTGCGACGCCGCCGCTGTGAACGATCCGGTATGCGGCCGAAGGCGTCCGGTTGTTGCTGGCGCGGAACCACGCGAACACGGGGTAGAGCCCGTCCTCAACCACGGGGATCGACCACGTGGCCGTGGCGGTCTCATTGAATGGGTTGGTGTTCGCGAACCGATACGTCGAGCCTTGATACCCCGAAGATTGGGAGAGGCTCCAGCCACCTGTCTCGGTGTAGCGCGGCGCACCTTGGTCATTGTCGACGAGGCCGTCCACCCGTTGCTCGCCTGGCTCGCGACAGTAGATCACGTCGGCGCCCATGTTTTGCAGCAGCGGCGCTAGGTAGCGGTTGACGATCTCGGCGGTGTGGATGTCCTCGATCAGCCCGCCGATGTTGCCGCGCTGCGTGGTCCAGCCGAGAGAGCTATGCCAGTAGTAGCCGTGGCCGGGCGAGATCGCGATGCGCTTGCCCGCGAGCGTCCCGTATGAGGCGACAAGGTTCGCCGCCGGAGCTGGCGCTGGCGGCTGCGGCGGTCGGCCGAGCGCGACGCCTAGCTCGATCGGGGCTCCATCTGCGCCTTCGACGTAGACCTCGCAGCGGTCTACGCCGGCGGCCGCGAGCACGGTCTTGTCGATCTGCTCGATGGCGTGTTCGCGGTCGCAGCCAGGGGCCGCGCGCAGGAGGTCGGCTGAGAACGTGACGCGGACCGTCGCTCCGGTGCGTTGGCACGCCAACATGCGCGTGCC
>JAYYEE010000385.1:0-10782 GCA_036160175.1 Planctomycetota bacterium | reverse complement strand
AGGCCTGCGTCGACGCAGGAGTGTTGATCGGTTGGGCGGGCATGGTCGAGCGGCTGGTGGGGGAGGCGCGCGCCGGCGCGCCCGACGCGGCGCTGGTCGTGACGGGCGGCAACGCCACGCGGCTCGCGCCGCGGCTCACGCTGGCGTGTGAGCATCACCCGGACCTGCTTCATCAGGGGCTGCGCGCCCTAGCGGTCGCTCCGCGATGAAGCTGCTCACATCGCCTGGCCTCGCGGGGGTCGCCGTACTCCGCGTAGAGCCCGAGGAGCGCGCCGCGGTGCTCGCGTGCCTGCGCGGGCCGACAGGTCGTCCCTGCGCGCTGCGCCCTGGCGGCGCGCCGTCTCGCGCGCGTCTGCAGATCGACGGCCGAGACGTCGACGACGTGCTCCTGCTCGAGCGCTCCGACGGCGCGCTCGAGCTGCACACACACGGCGCGCCTGCCGTGCTCGACCAGCTCGACGCGCGCTTCGGCGTCACGGTCGCGGCGGCGCGCGGGGCCGCGGATCAGCTGCTCCGCGACGCGATGTCGACCGCGCAGTTCGACGTCGCGACCGAGCAGCGCATGCTCGACTTTGACGCAGAGCTGCGCGCGCTCGCGCGTCTGCCCGCGCTCGCTCGGCAGGCGGCGAGGGCCGCCGCGCTCGACCGCAGCCGCGTGGCGATGGCGCTCGCGCGCCCGCAGCGCCTCGCGCTGGTCGGGCGTCAGAACGCCGGGAAGTCGACGCTCTTTAACCACCTGCTCTTCCGAGAGCGGGCTCTGACCGGTGACACGCCAGGGTTGACGAGGGATCCGATCACGGAGGTCACGACGCTCGGCGGTTACCCATACGAGCTCGTCGACACGGCAGGCGAGGGCGATGCGGCGTCGTCGCTCGACGCCGCCGCCATCGAGCGGGGCCGGGCCAGCCGCGCGGGGGCCCTGGTGGTCGGTGTCGTCGACGGCGCTCGCGGCCCAGACCCTGGCGACGCCGAGCTGCTCGGGGGCTGCGCGCTCGTGGTGCGGAGCAAGCGAGACCTGCCGCTCGCAGGCTGGCCCGCATGGTGCCGGCTGGACGCGTCGTTCTCAGCGAGAGAGCAGCCGCCGCAGGAAGTCCGCGAGGCGCTGGGCGCGCTCCTCGCCGCCGCGCGGGATCTGCCGGTGCCAGGGGCGACGGGCGGCTTCGCCGCGCTCGACGACGCGCAGCTCGACGCGCTGAAGCGCGTCGATGTCGATGGACCTAAGGCGTCTCCGTAGGCATGATGTCGCGGCCGATGGACGCACAGCGCAAGCGTGACTTGGTCTCCATCGAGGACCTGAGCACTGCCGAGATCCTCGAGCTCTTCCAGCATGCCGACGAATTCCGCGCGAACCTGCACGCGTGGTCGGACCTGTGCCGGGGCGCCATCATGGCGACGCTCTTCTTCGAGCCCTCGACGCGGACGCGGCTGAGCTTCGAGTCCGCGATGCTGCGCCTCGGCGGCGGCGTGATCACGGCGGCGGACGGCGAGAGCACGAGCCGCGCGAAGGGCGAGTCGCTCGCTGACACCGTGCGGGTCGTCGGAGGCAGCTACGCCGACATCCTCGTCGTGCGACACCCCGAAGACGGCGCCGCGCGCGTCGCGGCGCGGTACGCGACGGTGCCGGTCGTCAACGGCGGGGACGGCGCGCACGAGCACCCGACGCAGACGCTCTGCGACCTGTACACGCTCTGGAAGGAGAAGGGGCGGCTAGAGGGGCTGGAGGTGGTGCTCTGCGGCGATCTCCGCTACTCGCGGACCATCCACTCGTTCTGCTACGCGCTCGCGCGCTTCGGGGCGAACATCGTGACGATGCCCTACCCGGGCTTCGAGCTGCCGGACTACGTCTTGCAGCGGCTGCGGCGAGACTACGGCGTGCAAGCGGCGACGGCGTCGGTCGCAGACCTCCCCGGCATCGCGGGCAGCAGCAACGCCGCGGCATACCTGACCGCGAGCAAGCCGCACCAGCTCGCTTTGTTCACCAACCTCGGCAACGTCGAGGTGTCGCGGATCGATGCGATCTACATGACGCGCGCGCAGCGCGAGCGCCATGAAGGCGAAGAGACCAAGGACTACCCGCGCTTGACGCGCTCGACGATGGGCGCGGCGGCCGCGAAGGACGCGCGCGTCATGCATCCGCTGCCGCGCGTCGATGAGATCAGCTACGAGCTAGACGACGACCCGCGCTCCGTCTACTTCCGCCAAGCGGAGCTCGGCGTGCCGATGCGCATGGCGTTGATGGCCTACCAGCTCGGCAAGATCCACCTCAACGCGGCGCCGCCCTCGACCTTGTCTGTCGCGCCCGGGAACGTGTCGGGTTCGCGCGGTCCGCGCTGCCGCAACGAGCGCTGCATCACGAACAACGAAGGCGTGCGCTACTTGGAGCGCGACTTCCGCGCGCGCTCGGACACGTCTCCGGTCGTGCTCGCCTGCGCGTACTGTGAGCGGGAGGTCGAGGCGCGGTTCATCGGCGACGAGGATGGGCGCGTGGCGTATCCCCAGGGCGCGCCGGAGGTCGAGCAGATCGCCGCGGCCAAGAGGACCTACTTCGCGACCGAGGACCAGGTCCGGGCGGCCGGCTTCATGTTCCCAAACGCTTAAGTTCACGGACCTTCCAAGAATCCGTCGTGCGGAATCGCACCAAGAAGTGCGTCTCTGCGCTCGCGAATTGCGCCGCTGGCGGCGGATCACATAGCCGTAAAGCATTTCTGAATGAAGGCTTACGGAAGCTTGAAGCCTCTCGCTGGGGCGGCATGATCTTTGTTGTAGCCCTCTGAGACATCCGGCCTCGAACGGAAGCTAACCCCAGCACCCCCCGACGCCCGATGTAGCATCTTTAGGGTCCCTCTGGCCCCCACGCACCGTGGGGTTCGCATGGGCTCTCCCGAGTAACTCGTCCAGCATCCTGGTCGCCGCATGGATCCTCGCGGTGACCAAACCGAATCCATGTCGCCACATTCCCCATCTTTGCATCCCATGATGGCAGACAACTACAAGGCAGCCGGTGCCTCCGGCCGCACTCTCGTCTCCAAGCTCGGCTTCGCAAGCACCCTCGCGCTCAGCGCGCTCCTTGGCGGCTGCGGCGGAGGCGGCGGCGGCGTCGCCAGCGCGACTCCCGGAGCGACCGTCCAGCCTGAGCTGCTGGCGGTGGAGTATGGTCGTTTGGTCGACATCTACGGCCTGCAAGTCACGCCGCAGGGCGCGTCCATCACGCTGTATCGCAAGGACGTCGTCGTCGGCGGCAACATCCAGGATGAGCGCCCGACCAACTCCGCGCTCTCTGACAACGAGATCCTCTACGACTTCATCGGGACCGACCCGGACACGCTGCAAGCGCGTCTGTTCATCCCGCGCGACGTCACCGGCCCCGAGTTCGCCGACGCCTACGACGCGCTCGACGACGAGCTTCGGGTGGTCTCGCCCATGCTCTTCGGCCAGAACGGCAACGGGATCCCGTTCTCGGTTGTCCCGCGGAACGCGGGCATTCGCCTGCGCTTCTCCGCTCCGCTCGGCATCGACGACTCGTTCTTCGTCGGCCGTGACGGCAGCGGTCAGGTCACCGAACTCCGCAACACGGAGGCGGTCCAACTGCTGCGCATCGTCGACGACCCCGCGCAGCCCAACGGCTTCGTGCCGATGCCGGTCCGCATCGTCGTAGGCGAGTCGGACCTCGTCCTCGACCCGGTCTTGCTTGGGACCGAGGGTCTGCAATACCAAACGAGCAACAACGCCGCGGGCTTGCCTGCTTCTCCGGACCAGTTCGGCGCCAACATCCGCGTCGCGGTCGCGCTTGAGGGCCCGCTCGCCATCCCGGGTCTTCGTTCGCAGGTCTCTGGCGGTCTCACGGGCTTGAACAACAGCCAGCGTGATTCGATCGTCCGCGACTTCCGCTCGGGCAACCAGGACGACGACTCCGCCGACATCGCGCGCGGGTTCGTCCGCGACCCGTTGCCGCTGCGCGTCATCGGCGAGATCCCGATGTATCTCGAGAGCGTCCAGAGCATCAACCAGTTCACCCAGGAGATCACCGTCTACAAGAACGGTCTCAGCCACGAGATCGATCGCGGCGACGTGATCCGGTTCGTCAACGACTCGTCGGGCGTCCCGTTCGGTAGCGCTGAGGTCGTGGTGGACCCGGAGGACGATCGCGACAACCCTGAGGTGCAGCACGTCCGCGTCCGCGTCCGCCGCGTCGCCGATCTGGAGTCGATCGACCCGAGCAACCTGCCTGGTTACCCATCCTCGCTCTCGGAGCGCGAGCCGTGGCTCGTCCAAAACGCGCCTCGCTCGGTCGTGATCGCAGAGTTCACCGCTGGCGACGAGGCGGGCCGCGACGACCCGCGCAACTTCCTGCAGTTCACGCCTGCGCCGTTGGAGCTCAACGGTTACCGGCCGCAGCAGAACGAGTTCGTCTCGCCGTTCGCGGGCGCGGTGGTCCGGTTCACCAAGCCGATCGATCTGGAGACCGTGAAGTGGGCGGACACGTTCTTCTTCGCGATGCGCGACCTGACGACCGAGGACAGCATCGCCGAGTTCATCGCGAATCGTCCGTTCAACAACGGCGGCGTCGTCGGGACCGGCATGAACCCGGCCACGTTTGACCTCGCGAAGTACCGGACCCCGTATCTGATCACGTCACGCGTCTTCGACGAAGACGGCTCCCAGACGTCGCTGCGCCTGCAGCCGTCGACGGGCTTCTACCTCGACGAGACGATGCGGAACCCGCCTGCCGGCGCTGATTACCGCTACTTCTTGCACCTGATCTCCGACTCGGATGACGGCGGCATCAAGGACCTCGCTGGCAACCCGCTCGACCTGCAAGGGACGACCGCGGACCGCAGCAACAGCGTCGTGATCCCCTTCACGGTCGATACGCGCAGCTCGGGGTCGGAGCCGGTCTTCGGCGACAACCTCTCGATCAACATCGTGCGTCGCTTCGCGGGGCGCGACGAGGACGCGCGGCCGAGCTATTTCTTGCCTGAAGAGGTGCAGGGGGACGGCCAGCCGCAGATCGCCAAGGCCTACCCGCTCGAGGACATGTTCGGGGCGTTCCTCTACCTCGACAACAAGCTGCAGGCGCGCCCGACGACCCGCGTGCGCGTGGTCGCGGACAACCTGAACCAGTCGCCGATCGAGCAGCAGCAAGGCGCGCCGGAGCCGCAGAACCCGCTCGGCTGGTGCCCGCAGTTCTTCGGCAGCGAGACGCAGGTCGGCTCAAACTCGGCGAACAACCTCGTCCCGGCCGGCATCCAGAACCCGCTCAACCCCTACGGCTGCCGCTTGCAGACGGTCTGGCGTGAAGTGGACCTGAGCCTCTCGCGGACGGACCCGTTCGACTTCAACCTGGACATCGAGCAGATGTATTGGGCGCCCTACACAGGCACCAACCTGACCTTCGACGAGTTCGACCGGGTCTCGATGTGGCTGGGCCACTCGGAATACCGCCCGATCCCGTGTGTCGGAGACTTCAGCTCGCTGCCCTCGTTCACTCAGTCTGGTCTGCGTCGCGCCTTCGAGAAGAACTTCGCTTGGAACGGGGTCCCGACCGGCAACGGCTCGGTGATCGAGAGCCAGGCGCCGCGCGCCGCGACCTACGTCGACACGCCGATGCAGATCGACCCGTCGGAGGTCGTGCTCGAGGTCAACCAGGTCAACCGCTTCCTGCCGCTGCCTGAGTTCCAGGAGCCCTACTTCGTCTACCGCGACGAGACGGTCATCGAGCAGGGTGGCCGCTCGGCCGACTCGCTCCAGGACGGCTCCGACATCAACGGCTCCGACTACGCCCCGTACATCCTGTCGCCGTTCAGCATGGGGCAGGGGAGCCGTTGGATCGACGACGACGGCGCTCCGGGCGCCGTGCGCTTCGTCAACAGCTACTGGAACGACGCCCGCAGCCACTCGCTCGCGAGCCCGTCGGGCTCCGACGATTACACCGGCGGCTTGACCGGCAACATCGCGCTCCCGCTGCTGGCTGACTTCTGGACCTACTGCGACTCCTCGGAGCTCCCAGCCGGCGGCGGCTACATCGCGCTCGGCACGAACGGTTGGCAGACGGCCGTGACGGTCCAGTCCGATCCCAAGCCCAACTTCCGCGTGCTCAGCGCTGGCCGCGCTGCGTTGCCGAACGGCTCCGCGCCGATCTGCCGATCGCCTGGCGACACGCAGTGGAACACGGCGTCCGGCGGCTACGCGCCGAACGGCGGCGTCACCCCCTCTGGCGGCGGCGACAACACCTTCTACTGGATCATGATGGACTGCGCGAAGCGCCAGACCGTCATCACCAACGGCTTCATCGATCTCTACAACCCGCACCGGGTGCCAGAAGGCTTCGAGGACCCGCGCCTCGGCCCGTTCTACTTGGTCAACGGCACGCCCAGCGCTCCGTCCGGCGTGCTCCCGACGTTCGCCTACGAGTTCGATCCGCCGTTGTCGCTACTGCCGTCCGGCACCTCGATCGTCCCGCAGTTCCGCGGCGCGAGCGCGGTGGACTCGACGCCGTTCTACTACAACGCCTGGATCGCCAGCGCCTCGTCGCTGTTCACCAACAACGCCTTCTCGGCGAACGATCGTGCGCAGCTGCGCCCGACGAACGACAACTTCCCGCTGGACCCGTTCAAGGCGGGCGACGCGCACATGCGTAAGTGGGACAACCGTCCCCTGCCAGGCTCGTCTCAGGCTCGGAACTGGTGGACCTACCTCTACAACCGCACGGTGACCTCGTACGTCGAGGACCCCAACCTGTTGATGGACCCGGCGTACACCATCGACTACGCGGGCCCGAACGAGACGTTCAACCCCAAGGACATCCGCTTCGTCAACTGGCGCTTTATCGCTGCGAACAACGCAGAGGCGAGCCCGCCGGTCTCCCCGACGATCGAGACGTTCGCGCTCTCCTACCGCTGGCAGCAGTAGGGGGGCCGCCTGGCCCGACGCCTTCCCCAGCGTCGGGTCGCCCCACACGACTTTCTCTGGACCCCCTCTCCACACAACGCTCCCCGGCTTAGCCGCACACAACCCCCTGATCCCCACCCAGCGACGCGCTCCTGAGACGCGACGCCTGAAGGTCCCCAAGGCATCGCAACGACGCAAGGTCCTGCCGCAAGCGGTAAGGTCTCCGCGCCGTTTCTGTACGTCATGGGTTAGATTCGGGGCGGCTCTGCCTGTGGAACCTCTCTCCCACACTGATCCCGAAGCCGCCGCCGACATGGGTCGGCACGGCACGCATTAGCGCCATGACTCGAGTGTCCACCACCCGACTGTTCTCCTTGGCTGCCCTGGTTGCTCTCACCTCCTGTGGAGGTGGCAGCTCTGGTGCAGGCGGCAACAACACCGGCGGCGACTTTGTCGTCCTCAGCACCGAGCCGTCCGACAACGGCCAACTGTTCTTGAACGATCCGATCCGGATCGACTTCAGCAACCCGGTGGACCTCGGCTCCGTCGACTTGACGACCTTCGGCTTCCAGGTCTTCGATCAAGTCGGCACGCCGATCGCGGAGCCGGTGGCGGGCGAGTTCATGCTGGGGACGAGCCCTGGCGACTCGGCGCCCGGCCGACGCCTGATGTTCGTGCCGGTGCTTCCGACCAACAACCTCTACACGAACGGCGGCTTCCGCCCTGGCCGGACCTATCAGGTCCAGCTGGTGGGGGGCAACGTGAACAACGGCACCGTCATCCTTGACCAAAGCGGTCAGGGGCTGACGCTGCCGCGGACGTTCTCGTTCGCGACGGCGGACGGCACGACCCCTTCGGCGCTGTTTCGCAACACCGCCCCCGGCGGCCCGCGTCGCGCTGCGTTCGAGGTCTCGCCGACGCCGGACACCGATGGCGTCGTGCTGAACAAGCTGGGCGCTGCGCCGGTTGAGCTGCGTCTGCGCTTCGACCAGCCGCTGAACCCGTCGAGCGCGAACATCCCGACCGAGGTGGAGACGGACCCGTTGACGCGCAACAGCAACAGCCGCGGCCGCGTGTTCCTTGAGTACGACGACCCGGACTTCGGCGACAACTGGTGGATCCCCGCGGAGGTCGAGCTCGAGTCGAACTCGTCCGATGGGGCCACCCTGCTGCTGCGTCCGATCGGCGTCTTGCCGAACAACGCGACGGTCCGCGTCGTCGTCGAGAACACCCTCGAAGACATCTCCGGCGAGTCAAACGTCGCCAACGTCGCATATGAGCGCGTCTTCGCCACGTTCCAGACCCGGCGCGACTACGAGCAGCAGTTCGACGGCCTGGTCGACGACTTCCTGGCGACGTCGCAGGTCGACCTGACGGCCGCGTTCTCGGAGCCGGTCGGAGAGGTCGGACCTGGCTACCTCAAGGCGGGCTTCGACTTCGAAGGCACCGTCACCGGGGCTGAGTTCGAGCCGACCGCGCCGATGACGGTGCTGAACACGAACTTCACGACGGTCACGCCGAAGAACGGCTCGCCCTACAACGTGTCGGGTGGCGTCTTCAACTTCCGCAACGTCAACATCCCCGCGGGCCGGACGGTCCAAGGGCAGGGCACCAACCCCATGGTGTGGTTGGTCTCGGAGAACTTCGAGGTCGCTGGCACGCTCTCGGTGCGGGGTGGTGATGGCCAACGCGTCAACACGTCGGGCAACGCTAACGTCGCTAAGGAAGGCGGCGCTGGCGTGTGCGGCGGCGGGGACGGTGGCGCCGGCTCGCCGAGCGCCTTGCTCCGCGACATCGCGGGCGCGCCTGGTAACGGCCCGCTGCAAGCGGCAGAGCAAGGCGGTCGCGGGGGCACGCTCTCCTGCACCGCGGGCTGCGGCCGCGGCTCCGGCGGCGGCGGCGGATCGCTGTCTACGCAGGGCGACCCTGGCTACAAGCAGCTCATCCGCCCGGCTGGCACGGTCCCGATCGGGACGGGCAACCCGCCGCCCTTGAACCCCTTCGCGATCTTCCAGCAGCAGACCGGCATCGGCGGCCAAGGCTGCAGCGGCCCAGCGGGCACGGTCACGCGCTCGCTCGAGGGCGCGGTGCCTGGCCCGACAGTCTTCGTCGACGCGCGCACCGACAACGACTTCTGGGGCGTCGGCGTTCGCTACGACACGAGCCTACGCATCACGGGTGAGCTCTCGGTCCCGATCGGCGGCGGCGGCGGCGGCGGCGGCGGCGACCTGTCCTACAACTCGGAGTGCGGGGTCGAGGATCCTAACTTCGAGAACGACAGCTCCGGCGGCGGCGGCGGCGGTGGCGGCGGCGTCCTCATCGTGAAGGCGCTCGGAGACATCATCATCAGCGACGGCGGCCGCATCACGGCCGACGGCGGCTCGGGCGGCGGCGGGGAACCGTCCTCGACGTCCACGCGCGGCGGCGGCGGCGGCGGCGGCTCTGGGGGCATGGTCATCTTGATGTCGGCCAAGAGCATCGTGATCAACGCCAAGTCGGGCGACGGCCAGAGCTACAGCTACCGCGACAACGACTACGACTTCGCGATCTCCGCCGACGGCGGCGTCTGCGTCACCGGCAACGCGCCGCCCGTGGTGGCTGGCAAGTATCCGGCGAGCGGCTCCGCGGTCACCGAGCAATCGACGCTGATCTACGACTCGTCGCCGCTCGGCGGCTTCGGCGGGATGGGCATCGTCCAGCTGATGGTCCCGCCAGGCGAGCTCAACAGCGACAACACCAACACCGTCCTCGACGACAACATCCGCATCCTGACCGGTGGTCTGGAGGCCAATGGCCAACAGAAGATCGACCTGCTCTCGTGGCGTGGCTACCCCAACTCGTTCGGGCAAGGCGTCGACGACCAAGGGCAGGAAGTGAACCCGCAGGGGCTCGATGAAGGCGAGATCCGGCCGCGGCCCCACCTGCTCCCGACGCCGTTCGGGTCGAGCTCGCGTCTGCGCTCCAAGTGGATCGACACGGGCGCGACCGCGCGCCGCGCCCTGTCCCTCGATGACAACCTGCCGCGCGGGATTGTCGAGCAAGGCGGCGCCCTCGCCGGCCCCGGCTACGAGTGGGCCGGGGTCGAGGAAGACCCGGCCAGCGTGGCGCTCGGTTACGCGAAGTATGAGATCTCGCAGGGCCGCGGCGTGACCGTGTTCCCTGAGGCCGTCGCTCCAGCGGGCATCCTCACGAGCAACGCGAACGCGAGCTTCCAGGGCAGGTTGGCCTATCGGGTCACGCTCTCGTCGGCCGCGCTCGGCGCTACCGATGACCGCTACGTGCAATACGAGGCAGAGCTGCTCGACAACAGCGGGAGCCGTCTAGGGAGCTACCGGATCCTCTCGCACACCGCGAACGAGCTGGTCCTCTCGACTGAGTCCGGCGCGCTCGAAGTGGCCGCGACGCAAGTTCGGGTGGTGCAGAAGTTCTTCGAGATCATCACAGATGGCCTCGAAGGGCTCGGCAGCACCTACGGCGGCAGCCAGTCCAACCGCGTGCCGATCGCGAACATCCGGTTTGGCTTCGCGTTCCACCAGAACCCGCAGGATCCTGCTGCGCAGCGCTTCCCCGCTGCGCCGGGCACCTACGCCTACGACTTGTCGGACCCCACGGTGCAGGAGCAGATCCGTCAGCTGGGCGCGAACTTCGTCCAGTGGGACCTCCTCTTTGACACGAAGTTCCGTGCAGCCGTCGGAGACTCCCCGCCGGACCTCAACCCGGAAACTCCGCGTCCGGAGCTGCACTTCTTGCGGCTGCCCTTCCGCTTCTGACCCCGCGGGCGGCTGCGCCGCCCCGGTTCCCACCAGCACACACACCCCGAGATTCGACAAAGCCTGAGCGCGATCACCCGACGCTCAGGCGACTGCGCCGGCGGCTGCAAGCCGGCTCCACAAC
>JAYYEE010000384.1:0-3301 GCA_036160175.1 Planctomycetota bacterium | reverse complement strand
GGCGCCACGCTGGTCAAGGAAGCCGCCAGCAAGACGGCCGACGCCGCCGGCGACGGCACCACGACCGCGACGCTGCTCGCCCACGCCATCTGCGAGGAGGGCATGCGGTATCTCACGGCCGGCACCAACCACGCCGACCTGATCGCGGGCATCAAGGCCGCCTGCGACGAGCTGGTCAAGGCCATGAAGAAGATGGCTAAGCCGGTCCCAGCGAACGACTACAAGGCGATCGCCCAGGTCGCGACCATCTCCGCGAACAACGACGCGGAGATCGGCAAGATCCTGGCCGACGCGATGAAGAAGGTCGGCGAGAACGGCGTGATCACGGTCGAGGAGGGCAAGGGCCTCGAGACCGAGGTGCACATCGTCGAGGGCATGCAGTTCGACCGCGGCTACCTGTCGCCGCACTTCGTCACCGACAACGAGAACATGACGGTGGACCTGCGGGACGCCCTGGTGCTCGTGCACGAAGACAAGCTGACCAGCATCCGCTCGCTGCTCCCGCTGCTCGAGCAGCTCAAGGAGTCGAACAAGCCGCTGCTGATCATCGCCGAAGACATCGAAGGCGAGGCGCTGGCCACGCTCGTGGTCAACAAGCTGCGCGGCGTGCTCAAGGTCTGCGCCGTCAAGGCGCCTGGCTACGGCGACCGCCGCAAGGCGATGCTGCAAGACATCGCGATCCTGACCGGCGGCGAGGCGATCTTTAAGGACCTCGGCCTCGACCTCGAGAAGGTGCAGCTGCGCCAGCTCGGCAAGGCCAGCAAGGTGCTGATCGACGGTGACAACACGACCATCGTCCAGAAGGGCTCGGCCAACACCGCGGCCATCAAAGCGCGCGCCGGCCAGATCCAGCGCGAGATCGACGCCACCACCTCGGACTACGACCGCGAGAAGCTCCAAGAGCGCCTCGCCAAGCTGACCGGCGGCATCGCCGAGATCCGCGTCGGCGCCCACACCGAGACCGAGATGAAGGAGCGCAAGGACCTCGTCGAGGACGCCATGCACTCGACCCGAGCGGCGATCGCCGAGGGCATCCTGCCCGGCGGCGGCACCGCGCTGCTGAAGGCCGCCAAGGCGCTCGACAAGCTCAAGGTCGACGGCGACGCCCAGTTCGGCGTGGACCTCATGAAGAAGGTCGTGCAGACGCCGGTCCGCACGATCGCTGAGAACGCCGGCATCGACGGCGCCGTCGTCGCCCGCCGCGTGCTCGCCGACAAGAGCACCACGCACGGCTTCAACGCGCTCATCAACGCCTACGGCGACATGCTGCAGGCCGGCGTCGTCGACCCGACCAAGGTCACCCGCTCGGCGCTGCAGAACGCGGTGTCGATCGCGTCGCTGCTGCTCACCACCGACTGCGTCGTCACCGACGCCAAGGAGAGCGACGACAGCGCCGGCATGGCCGGCGAGATGTAGTCGCGCCCGTTCCCCCACGCACACAACCAAACACAACCAATCGGAGTAAGAACTATGGCATCCCTGCGACCCCTCGATGACCGCGTCGTGCTTAAGGTGCTCGACGCTGAAGAGAAGACCGCTGGCGGCATCCTGCTGCCGGACAGCGCCCAAGAGAAGCCGCAGCGCGGCAAGGTGACCGCGGTCGGCGACGGCCGCCTCGGCAAGGACGGCAAGCGCATGAAGCTCGACGTCAAGAAGGGCGACGTGGTGCTGTTCGGCAAGTACGCCGGCAGCGACGTTCAGGTGGACGGCGAGGACCTCAAGATCCTCCGCGAGTCCGAAATCCTCGCCAAGGTGGAGGGCTGATCCGATGGCCAAGCAGATCATGTATGACGACGTCGCGCGCCGTAAGGCCGTCGCTGGCGTCGAGAAGCTCGCGAAGGCGGTCAAGGTCACCCTCGGCCCGGCCGGCAAGAACGTCATCATCGAGAAGTCGTTCGGCGGCCCGCAGGTCACCAAGGACGGCGTGACGGTCGCCAAGGAGGTCGAGCTGGAGGACCCCTTCGAGAACATGGGCGCCAAGCTCGTGCGCGAGGTCGCAAGCAAGACGAACGACGTCGCGGGTGACGGCACCACGACGGCGACGGTGCTCGCTGAGGCGATCCTGACGATCGGCCAGCGCTACCTGACCTCTGGCGTCGACCCGAACGCGCTGCGCAACGGCATCGACGCGGCCGTCGCCAAGGTCTGCGACCAGCTCGCGACCATGGCCAAGAAGGTCGACAACAAGAAGAAGGAGCAGATCGCCCAGGTCGGGGCCATCTCCGCCAACAACGACGCGGAGATCGGCGAGATGCTCGCCGAAGCGATGACGCTCGTTGGCGCCGAGGGCGTCGTGACCGTCGAAGAGGGCAAGAGCTTCACCACGGAGCTCGAGCACGTCGACGGCATGCAGTTCGACAAGGGCTACATCTCCCCCTACTTCATCACGGACCCCAAGACGATGGAGGCTTCGTTCGAGGACGCCCTCATCTTGGTCCACGAGAAGAAGATCTCGAACGTGCGGGAGCTGATCCCGCTGCTGGAGGCCGTCTCGCGCACCGGCAAGCCGCTGGTGATGATCGCCGAAGACGTCGAGTCTGAGGCGCTCGCGGCGCTGGTCGTCAACCGCCTCAAGGGCGTGCTCAACGTCTGCGCCGTCAAGGCGCCGGGCTTCGGCGACCGCCGCAAGGCCATGCTGCAAGACCTGGCGACGCTGACCGGCGGCCAGTGCATCAGCGAAGACCTGGGCATCCAGCTCGAGAAGGTCACCGTCGAGCATCTCGGCACGGCCGCGAAGGTCCGCATCAACAAGGACGCCACCACGATCATCGGCGGCGCGGGCAAGAAGAAGGACCTCAACGCGCGGGCCGACAGCATCCGCAGCCAGATCGAGAAGACCACCTCGGACTACGACCGCGAGAAGCTCCAAGAGCGCCTCGCCAAGCTGACCGGCGGCGTCGCCATCATCCGCTCCGGCGCGATGACCGAGGCCGACATGAAGCAGAAGAAGCAGCGCATCGAAGACGCGCTCAACGCGACCCGCGCCGCCGTCGAAGAGGGCATCGTGCCCGGCGGCGGCACCGCGCTGCTGCGCGCCAGCAAGGCGCTCGACGGCCTCAAGGTGAAGGGCGACCAGCAGTTCGGCGTCGAGATCATCAAGCGCGCCTGCGAGGCCCCGATGCGCCAGATCGCGGAGAACGCGGGCGAGGACGGCTCCGTCGTCGTCGACGAAGCGCAGGACAAGAAGGCCAACGAGGGCTTCAACGCGCTGACAGGAGCTTGGACCGACATGTTCAAGGCCGGCGTCGTCGATCCGTGCAAGGTCGTTCGCTCGGCCCTGCAAAACGCGGCGAGCATCTCG
>JAYYEE010000383.1:0-9475 GCA_036160175.1 Planctomycetota bacterium | reverse complement strand
CCCTTGCCGTAGATCGGCGCGGTGACCTGTCGCTCGAGGAACTCCTCGAGCACCTTGCACCAGCCTCACCAGGGCGCGTCGAAGCGGATCAGGATGTTCTTTCCGGTCTTCTTCGCCGTCGCCATCGCGGCCTGGAGCTTCTCCTGCGCGTCTACCGGCGCGCAAAAGTGAGGCTTGGCTGCGGCGAGCAGGCGCGCCCCGCGCAGCTTCCCGTCGGCGAGGAACGTGTCGGACGCGAACGTGGCCAGCTGCTTGCCCGCCGCGTCCTCGATCACCAGCGCTGGGCGCGGCAACGACGCGTAGCGCTCGGCCCCGCCGGTCACGACCTCAAACTCGTAGCGGAACGTGCGCGACACTGCGCGGTCGCGCAGGACCAGCGCAGCGAGGTCCTGCCCCGGCGCCGGCAGCGCCACGAGCACGCGCTTGTTGTGCACCGCGGCCCGGCGCCGCGCCTTCTGCAGCGCAGTCGGCGCCACGACCTCCGCGGCCTCGCGGCCATCGCCCGCGGGCTCCTGAGCGGTCGCCGCGCCGATGATCGCGAACAGCGCCGCGAATGAGTGCGTCCTGATGTTCATAGAGTCTCCGTTTGGAGCGAGATGATAGCTCGCAATCGCGAGCGCGCGGGTTGACGGATCGGTGAGGCCCCTTACTTTCCACGACAAAGCCCGACTCGACCTCCCGATGCAGCTCCGCGAAGCGATCCATCAAGTTTCGGCCATCCGCAGCCACCTGGCGGCGGCCGAACATCTCAAGAGCCTGCGCGCCGTCCCGGTCGCGCTCTCAGGGCTGTTGGCCGTCGTGGCAGCGACCGTCCAGGCGACATGGGTCCGCGTGCCAGCCGACCGCCCGCAGGACTACCTCCTCATCTGGTGCAGCGCGGCCCTCCTCGGCAGCGTCGTTGCCGCCGCCATGGTGGCCCGACGCGTGCGGCGGGCGGGCGACCCGCTCGGGGCGGCGAGCGCCCTGCTAGCGCTCAGACAGTTCGCGCCGACGCTCATCGTCGGCGCGACCGTTACGTGGTTCGTCTACGACCAGCAGCCTGCGCTGCTGTGGCTGCTCCCCGGAATCTGGCAGATGCTCTTCGGCCTGGGCAGCCTCGCGACGCACCGCCTGTTCCCGGCGCCTGCGTTCGCGGTCGGCGTGATGTTCTTGGTCACAGGCGCGTGCTGCCTCTGGCTCGGAGAGCGAGCGCTCGCGCCGTGGGCCATGGGCGTCCCCTTCGCCGCCGGGCAGGGCGGATTGGCCGTCATCCTCTGGTGGCACCACGAACGACGGCAAGCGCCGGCGGCGACCGAGAGCATCCGATGAGCAGCCCCAAGAACGACGACGGACGATACGCCTACGCCGGCCTCGACCGGGTCCTCCACGAGAAGGCGCGCTTGGGCATCGTCACCTCCCTCGCGGCGAAAGCAGACGGGATCCTCTTCTCGGACCTCAAGGCGCTGTGCAGCCTCACCGACGGCAACTTGTCCCGCCACCTGACGGTGCTGCAAGACGCCGGCATCGTAGAGGCCCACAAGGGAGTGATGGGCAAGCGCCCCCAGACCCTCTGCCGGCTCAGCGATCGGGGCCGAAAGCGCTACCTCGAGTACATCCGCGTGCTCGAGAGCGTCATCGCGGACGCGGTCGCCGCGCCAAAGACGGGGCGACGCGCCCGGCGCTCGCTGCCCGACGGCTTTAGCCCGGCTTAGCGCGCGGGTGAGGCCGCGTGATCAGCGCCGGCGCGGATCGGCGAAGGTCGCGCCGACGGGTATCGCAGCGACCGTCGAGTGCACCGCCTCAAAGTGGTCGCGACCTTCGGCGTCGGGGCCGCGGAAGACCAGGGTCGCCGCGGCCGCCTGCGGAACCGCCTGGGACAGTAGCTGCACGAGCGGAGACGCCTTGCGCACCGGCGCGTCGACGCCGTCGCGCTGAATCACCAGCAACACCGCGCGCCCCACGAACCTCGGGACGTGCTGCTCGAGCTCGGCGAGCACCTTGGCGAGGTGCTGTTCGTCGTCGCCCCCAGCGACACCGACGACCACGAGAGGCAAGGCCGCGGCGTCATCTCGCGCCAACAGCCACATCGCGCGGTCGCCCGCGGCGGGGGCCGGCAGAGGCGCCGCTGCGGCGTCCTGCTCCGACGCTGCTTCTGCCGCCGAAGGCGCGCTTGGCTCCGGGTGAAGCTGGGTCGGCTCGCCGTCTCCGCGATCGAGCAGGACGGCCGCCGCTTGCTTGTCGACCAGCGCGGCGACGACCTTCTGCACGGCGGCGTCGTCGGCGCCGCCGCCCGGCCACGCGACCGGCACGGTCACGCCGACCAACATCCCCGCAGAATCGAGGCGGCCAGGGAGCTCGGCGTCGACCATGCGCGCGTCCATCGCGCCGTCACCCGTCGGCTCGATGACGAAGCGGGCCTGCTTGCCCTTCTTCTCGACGACCTCGAACAGCGGCGGGTGCACGCGCATCGGCGCGGGCCCGTCGAGCACGACGCTCGACGCGCCTTGCTCCATGACGTGCTCCGCCACGAGCTTCGCCGCCGGCGAATCAGCGATGGTCACGGCCTGGAGGGCCACCTCGACTCCTTCGAGCTCGCGCGCGACCGCGCGGCGCTGCTGCGCCGCGTCGCGATCACCGAGCACGCAGCTGATCGTGACCCCGGCGTCGGCGGCGGTGACCGCCAACATGGGCGGCAGGATCACGTCGGACGCGCCGTCCTCGGACAGCTCCAAACGGGACGGCCCAGCATCGGCCACCGCGCTGAGGAGGTTCTCGCGCAGGGTCCGCGAGAGCGGCGCGTCACCGCAGGGCTCGATGCGCACCGCGGCGCCCTTGAAGCTCGGCAGGTGCTCTGCGAGGCGTCGGTCGATCGCGCGCTGCAGCTCCTTGGGCTTGCCGGCTTCGGTCTCGATCGCGACGACCTGGACGTCTCCGTCCGCGTCGCATCGCACCGGCGTCGGCACGAACGGCTCGCGCGCGTCGCCGTGGATGGTGCATGCGAGGCTGCGCGGCTCTAGCGTCGCGGCGGCCTCATCGATCGCGGCGACCGCCTCGGCGTCGAGCGCGAAGTCCTCGGGCCAGTCGACGACGACGTCCTGGCCTGCGGTGTCGGCGCGGTGCTCGGCGCTCTCGCGCAAGAACGCGGCGAGCACCGCTGCGCGGGAGCGCCCGTTCGGAGCCAGCGCCAGCTGGACTTCTTGCCCCGAGCGAACCGTGACGAGCGGCGGCCAGACGATGTCAAAGTCATCGGCGCCGCCGACCTCTACTAGCGCCGCGCCGGCGTTGCGGGCGAAGTCGACGCAGAACGCCTGCACCGCGGCAGATTCGCGCGCGAACTGGAACCGCACGTTCTTCCCGTCGAGCGACGCCTCGTCGCGCGGCAGCACCAACGACAGCGCGTCGACGATGTCTTCATCGCTCTCGGTCAGCGAGATCGTGATCGTCGCCTTGGTGCCGCTCACCGCGCACTGCACGCGATCTTCGAGGTCCCGGTCAAACAGCACGCGGGCGCCGACCGCGACGCTCCGGGCGCCGCCGTCGCGCAGCGCGGTCGCCAGCGCCTCGCGGGTCGCAGAGTCCGGCTTGACGCCGCCCTCGAAGCGGAACGAGAAGCGGGATCCCGCGGCCTCCTCGACGAACTGCACGACGTGCTGCGCCATCGCGACCGGGATATCCTGCTGCTCACAATCGCCGGTCCGGACCAGGACCTTCGTGTCGACCCCGGACACCTCGCACTCGACCGCGACGGTCGGCAAGCTGCCTTCGTGCACGGTCTCGTCGCCGAAGCCTCGCTTCACGACGACCAGCAGCGGCTTCTGCGGCGCGAGGCCGTCGGCGACGACGCCCTTGACCGCGCTCCCGACCAACCCTTCGCCGGTAAACCGCACCAGCACCTTGCGGTGCCGCAGCAGCTCACCGAATGAGCCTGCGATCCGCGCGAGCGGCCCCTCGACCGCGTCGGCGACCTCCTTCTTCGGCAGGTCCGGCACGTCGACCGTGACCACCGTGTCGAAGCCGTCTTCCTCGCTCTCGGCGCAGGTCGCCGTAACCGGCCCATCGTCTTCGTCGATCGGCTCCAGCTCTGGGAGCTCATCGATCGGTTCCAGCTCCGGGAGGTCGTCCATAGGCTCGAGCTCGGGGAGTTGGGCTTCAGTGGCCTCCTTCGCGGAGCGACCGGATCGCTTGCGGGACTGGCCGCGGCCGGGCTTGGTCATGCGTCTGTTCTGCTGAGGGTTCGGATGAAGGGGGTCGAACAAAGTAGCGGCGCAGCCGCTGGCGCCAAGCCCGAGACGCGCATCGGCGCCCAAAACAGCGCGCGGGAGCGGCGCGCGCCTCGACGCAATCCAACCGAATCACGACGCGTAGGTGTCGGCGGCGCGCTCGGCGTCTTACAACCTCCCACATGGCCAAACCCACCCTCTCCTTCCGCCGGCAGCCAGACTGGAGCAAGCTACGCGCGCTCAAGTGGGTCGTGCCCGCGGTGGCTGTCCTCATCCTCGCGCTGACGACCTACTACACGGTCCCGCCAGACTCCCAGGGCGTCGTCTTGCGGTTCGGCCGCTTCAGCTCCATTGAGGAGCCCGGCCTGCACTTCAAGATCCCCTTCGGCGTCGACTCCGTCGAGACCGTCCCGGTGAAGCGCCAGCTCAAGCTGGAGTTCGGCTTCGGGACGCCCGGCGCCACCAACAACCGCCAGAGCAGCGGAAGTCGGCAGAGCCGCGAGCTCGAGAAGAGCATGGTGACCGGAGACTTGAGCGCCGCGTCGATCGAGTGGATCGTCCAATACCGCATCGACGATCCGCGGTCGTTTCTATTCGTCGTCCGCGCTCCCGAGCAGACCCTCCGCGACCTGAGCGAGGCGGTCATGCGCGAGGTGATCGGCGACCGCACCGTCGACGAGGTCATCACGACGGGTCGACAGGAGATCGAAGACAACGCGCTGCTTCGCCTGCGGGAGATGACGAAGGACTACCAACTCGGCATCAAGGTCGACCAGCTGCAGCTGAAGAACGTGAACCCGCCCATTCAGGTCCAGGACTCGTTCAACGAAGTGAACAAGGCGCAGCAGGACCGACAGCAGAAGATCAACGTGGCCAACGGCGAATACAACAAGGTCGTGCCAAAGGCCAAAGGCCTCGCCGAGCAGACGATCAGCGAAGCAGAGGGCTACAAGCTCAAGCGCATCAACGAGGCCCAGGGCGACGCTGCGGCGTTTACCTCGGTCTTAACCGAATACGTCAAGGCGCCAGAGGTGACGCGCAAGCGCCTCTACCTCGAGACCATGACCAGGGTGATCCCAGGCCTCAGCGGGACCTGGATCGTCGATGACTCAGTGACGCAGCTCTTGCCGATGGTGCAAGGCAAAGGACTTGGAGGTGGCAAGTGAAGATCCGTTTGATCCTGTTGGGCGTGATCGCGCTCGCGCTCATCTTCGTCCTCAGCGGCGCCCTCTTCACCGTCCACGAGACCGAGACGGTCATCCTGACGCAGTTCGGCCGCCCCGTCGGCGATCCGATCACAGATCCTGGGCTGCACTTTAAGACGCCGTTCGTCCAAGACGTGAACCGCCTGGAAAAGCGCGTCCTCGAGTGGGACGGGCCCGCGACCGAGATGCCGACGAAGGACAAGACCTACATCGTCGTGGACACCTTCGCGCGATGGCGCATCGGCGACCCCAAGGAGTACTTCGTCAAGCTCCGCGACGAGCGCAGCGCGCAGTCGCGCCTCGAGGACATCATCGGCAGCGAGGTCCGGACCGCCGTCGCAGGCCACGAGCTGATCGAGGTCGTACGCAGCGTCAAAGAACGGGTCGCGGCCCAGGTCCCGACCGCAGAGGGCACCAGCTCTTCGGCGTTGGTGGTGGCCAAGCGCGGCCGCCTCGCGCTGCAAGAGGACGTCCTGAAGGCCGCCGCGCCGAAGCTGGCCACGCTCGGCATCGAGCTCCTCGACGTGCGGTTGAAGCGCGTCAACTACAACAGCGACGTCGTCACCAACATCTACCAGCGCATGAAGAGTGAGCGCGAACAGATCGCGCAACGATTCCGCAGCGAGGGGGAAGGCGAGGCCGCGCGCATCAACGGGCGCCGCGAACGCGACCTACGAGAGATCGAGTCCAACGCATACAAACGCGTCCAAGAGCTCCGCGGGGAGGCCGACGCTGAGGCGACGCGCATCTACGCCGAGGCTTACAACAAGAGCGCAGAAGCTCGCGAGTTCTACGGCTTCCTCAAGACCCTGGACACCTACCAGAGCATCCTCGGCGGCAAGACCAACTTGATCCTCTCCACGGACAGCGAGCTGTTCCGGCTGCTGGAGAAGTCCAAATGACCACCCGCCAGGACCCAAACAGGACTAGGACTATGGACCGACGAAACTTCTTACTCACGGGTGCTGGCGCCGCCGCGATCGCGAGCACTGGTACGTCGCAGTCGACGCCGCCTGAGGCGACAAAGGCGCCGCCTGAGGCGACAAAGGCGCCGCGGCGCGGGGCGTTCCAGCTGCTCTACGCGCCGCACTTCGGCATGTTTCGAAACCACGCCAAGTCGCTCGAGGACCAGCTGCAGTTCGCGGCAGACCAGGGCTTCCGCGCCTGGGAGGACAACGGCATGCCCGGCAGGGACGAGGCGACCCAGCGCAGCCTAGCCGCCAAGATGGCCAAGCTCGAGATGACGATGGGCGTGTTCGTCGCGCACGGCGACTTCTCACAGCCCACCTTCGCTTCTGGCCGCAAGGACCACCAGGAGCGCGTGCTCAAGGACATCGACAAGGCCTGCGTCGTCGCCGACCGCGTCAACGCGAAGTGGTGCACGATCGTCCCAGGCGCCGTCGACCCACGGAAGGACGCCGGTTACCAATTCGCCAACTGCGTCGACCTGCTCAAGCGCTGCTGTGAGCGGATCGAACAGAACAAGAGCGACCTCGTCATGGTCTTGGAGCCCCTGAACTTCCGCGACCACCCGCGGCTCTTTCTCACGAAGGTGGCGCAGGGCTTCGCGGTCTGTCGCGCCGTCGGCAGCGACCACTGCAAGATCCTCGACGACCTCTATCACCAGCAGATCACCGAGGGCAACCTGATCCCCAACATCGACGCGGCGTGGTCCGAGATCGGCTACTTCCAATGCGGGGACAACCCCGGGCGCAAAGAGCCCTACACCGGCGAGATCAACTACAAGAACGTCTTCGCCCACATCCACAAGAAGGGCTTCAAGGGCATCGTCGGCATGGAGCACGGCAACTCCCAGGGCGGCAAAGAGGGCGAGCTGAAGCTCCTCCAGGCCTACCGCGAGGCCGACTCGTTCTGAGCCGGCGGCGCCCACCTGCCCCCGCGCTCTAGCTCAAGCAGCGCGCGCTTGTTCCCCAACCCGCTGGCGAAGCCGGTCAGCGCGCCCCGCGCCCCGATGACGCGGTGGCACGGGACGATGATGGTCAGCGGGTTGCGGCCGTTCGCGGCGCCGATCGCGCGCACCGCAGACGGCCGGCCGATCGCCGCCGCCTGCTGACCGTAGCTGCGCGTCTCTCCGTAGGGGATCTGCTGCAGCGCGCCCCAGGCTTGTCGCTGGAACTCGGTGCCGATCGCGTCCAACGGCAAGGCGAACGTCCGCAGCGCGCGGCGGAAGTAGGCTTCAAGCTGCTGCGCGCACGCGTCCAGCACCTCGCGCTGCGCACCTCCAACGTCGGCGTCGCAGGAGACGGCGCCGCTGACTCCGTTCGCCGCGGGGTCGCTGCCGTCAAAGATCAGCGCCCGCAGCCCGCGCGCGCTCGCGAACGCGTGCATCCCGCCGAGCGGCGTCTCAAGACGGCGATGAGCCAACGCCATGATCGGCCCGGCGCTCAGCGCACCGTCTTGGCGGCGAGGTATTGCGGCGGGATGGCGTGGCCTTCGACGCCGCGGCGCACGGCCTCGCGCTGGACCATGTAAGGGTCCGCGAGGAACCCGCGCGCGATCGCGCATAGGTCCGCGCGGCCAGCCGCGACGATCGTGTGGGCGTGGTCGAGGCCCTGGATCCCGCCGACCGCCATGACGGGCACGTCCGCCTCGAAGCGGATCCGCTCAGCGAACGGCACTTGATACATCCGGCCGTATTGCGGCCTCGACTCCGGCGCGTTGCCTGCAGACGAGACGTCGATGACGTCGACGCCAGCGTCCTTGAGCCAGCGCGCCGTCTCCACCGCCTCGTCGACGGTGAAGCCCCGCTGCTCCTCGTCGAACCAGTCCGTCGCAGACAGCCGCACGAACAGCGGCATGCCCTCTGGCAAGGCCGCACGGACGGCCCGCGCCACCTCCAGCGGGAACCGCGCGCGGTCCTCGAGCGCCCCTCCGAATTCGTCCTCGCGGAGGTTGCTCAGCGGCGAGAGGAAGCTCGAGAGCAGGTAGCCGTGCGCCATGTGTAGCTCGACCAAGTCGAAGCCAGCGCGGACGCAGCGCTGCGCGCTCGCGACGAACGCGTCGCGGACGCGCTCCATGTCGGCCCGATCCATAGCGCGCGGCGCGGGCCAGCCCTCACCGAACGGCGTCGCCGACGGGCCGATGGTCTGCCAAGCGTCGGCCCCGGCCAGCGGCGCGTCGCCCTCCCAGGGGCGGCTGCACGACGCCTTGCGGCCGGCGTGCGCGAGCTGCATGCCGATCTTCGACGCCGAGTGCGCGTGCACGAAGTCGACCACGCGCTTCCACGCAGCCTCCTGATCGTCGCTCCACATCCCCGCGCAGCCGCGAGTGATCAGACCTTCGGCGCAGACGTTGGTCATCTCGGTCATGACCAGGCCGGGTCCGCCGACCGCGCGGCTGCCGAGGTGCACGAAGTGCCAGTCGTCTACGACGCCGTCCGTCGCTGAATACATGCACATCGGCGAAACCACGACCCGATTGGGCAGCGTCACATCCCGCGAAGTGAACGGCAGGAAGGCCGGCGGCGCCACCTGATCGACGCCGCACTCAGCCGCGACGACCTCGTCGACGCCTCGGACCAGCTCGGGATCACGGGTCGCTAGGTTGTCGTGCGTGATGCGCTTGCTCCGCGTCATCAAGTTGAAGACGAAGCGCTCGGGGCTCTGCTGCAGATACCGGCCGCGGTTTTCGAACCACTCCAGACGGGTCTTGGGAGCGCGCTGAACCTTCAGCACGTCGATACGGCGCGCGTCTTCATAGACTTCAAGCGCCCGCGGTATCGACCCAGCGTTGTCGGCGACTGCGTCCGCGAGGGCGATCGCGTCCTCCATCGCGAGCTTCGTCCCCGAGCCGATGGAGAAGTGCGCCGTGTGCGCCGCGTCGCCGAGCAGGACGACATTCTCGTGTCGCCAAGAGCCGCAGCGCACCGTCGGGAACGTCCGCCATATCGAACGATTGGTCAGGAGCTGCTCGCCGTCGAGGTGCTCGCGGAAGAGGTCGTGGCAGAAGCTCGCGGACTCTTCTTCGCTGAGCTTGTCCAGGCCCGCGCGCTTCCAGGTCTCTTCGCGACACTCAACGATCCACGTGCCGAGCCCGTCCTCGAACGGATAC
>JAYYEE010000382.1:0-3470 GCA_036160175.1 Planctomycetota bacterium | reverse complement strand
TCCGGCGCGGCGACCTGCGGGCCGCGCAGCGCCAAGGGCTCCACGTCGCCGCTCACGCGTCGAGCAGCGGCACCGTGCGCCCTTCCGCGGCGCTCAAGACCGCGCTGTCGACGATCTGCTGGCCGATCCGCGAGATCGCGGTCGTGCACGGCCCGTCGACGTCTTCGTCGTGGTCCAGCGCGTGCAGCAGGTTGGCGACCGGGTTGCGGCAGTGCGGCGGGATCTCGTCGCACGGCACCTCGTGGCCTTCGGGGTGCGCCTTCGTCTGCACCCGCACCGACGTCTGGTAGTCGAACGTCGCGATCGTGCCGTCGGTGCCTTGCAGCACGAAGCCGCACTGCGGCTGCGGCTGGTGCGTCCACGGGTCCGTGTAGGTGCCCCAGCGCGTCTCGAACTTTGACAAGCCGAACGCGTAGCGCGCCACGGTGATCGAGTGCTCGTCGACCTCTAGGCCGGGTGGCCGGTCGACGACGCAGGTGACGTCGATCGGCTTGCGCCCGCCCAAGAACCAGGTGCCGAGCGTCGTGCCGTAGCCGAGGTAGTCGAGCAGCGAGCCGCCGCCGTGCGCGCGCTGGTAGAACCAGCTCTGTGGCTTCTCGGCGGCGACCTCTGCGGCCGTCTTCTCGCGCTTGTCAGCGCCGTGCCACAGCGGGCCGCGGTTGCCGTCGTAGTAGTGCACCGAGAGCACGTCGCCGATCGCGCCGTCGGCGACGAGGCGCTTGGCGGTGCGGTGGCTCGGCATCCACGCCAGCGGCCAGTTGATCATCAGCCGCTTGCCGGTCTTGGCGACGGTCGCCGCCATCCGGTCGGCCTCGGCGAGCGACGCCGCGAACGGCTTCTCCATGACGATGTGCACGCCCGCGCGCGCGACGCGCTCGGTCCACTCGCCGTGCCGCGCGGACGCCGGGCACAGCACGACGACGTCCGGCCGCGTCTCCTCGAGGCATCGCTCGACGTCGGTGTAGACGCGGTCGCGCGGCACGCCGAAGGCGCCGATCGCCTCCTCCATGCGCTGCGGCTGCTCGTCGCACAGGCCGACGATCTCGGCGCCTTTGTGCTCATGGGCGGCGCGCAGGTTGTCGCCCATGTGGAAGTGGTCAAAGTTGACGCCGGCGATGCGGTAGCGGCTCATGGAGATCTTCGTCGGGCGCTGTGGTCGTGGTCGGGGTCCAGCCAGCTGTCCTGCGGCGCCGCGCGGTCGATGTCGACCTGCATCAGCGCCTCGTCCGGCAGCTTGTGCAGCTTGGTGTAGCACGGGTGGTGGTGGTCGATGGCCGGCTCGTTGTCGGCGCGGTTGTAGCAGCAGATCAACGCCCAGCGGCGCTGCGCCGAGCGGTTCTGGTCCGAGCGGTGCAGCAGGTTGGGGTGAAAGAACAGCGCGTCGCCGGGCGCGAGCTCGACGTGCTCGACGTCGAGGCGCTGCAGCGCCGCCGCGACTTGGTCTGGGTCGGCGCCCGCCTGATCCCCGGTCAGCTGGTGGTCGAGGCGGCCGAGCTGCTGGCTGCCGGGCACCACTTGCAGGCAGCCGTTGTCGCGGTTCGCGGGGTCCAGCGCGACGAACATCGACACGAGGTCGGGAGCGCGCAGGCCGTTCTCGCGCCAGTAGCCGTAGTCCTGGTGCCAGGCCCAGGCGCCGCCGACCTCGGGGTCCTTGAGGATCAGCTTGCTGTGGTAGTGGTAGACCTCGCCGCCTGTGAGCTCTTCGGCCCGCTCCACGACGCGCGCGGTGCGCGACAGCACGCCGTAGAGGTCGTCGCCCGGGTGGTTCCACAGCGACAGCCGCACGCGGCCGCCCTCGCCGTCGGCGCGGTCGAAGGCGTGCGCGTCGAGCTCCTCGTCCCGCTCGGCTGCCGCGAGGACCCGCGCGACCTCAGGCGCCGAAAACAACCCTCGCACGACGAGGCAGCCGCGGCTGCGGTATTCGTTGCGTTCGGCTGCGGTGAGTCGCGCGGTCACGACCTGACGATACGCGGCGGGCGGGTTACAGGGGGCATCTTCGTGCATGAGGTGCGAGCTGGGCGCGCGCCGCCGTCGAGCGCGGCGGCGCATGGACCTCGTCACGACGCGCCAGAACAGGCCCGCGGGTTGACCGGTGCCGCCGCGGCTGCCATGGTCCTAGGTAGCGCCTGCGCCCGCACGGGCCGCGCTGCTCGACGATCGCCCATGCATCCTCTCGCTACGAAGTTGACGATCGCCGCGGCCTTCACGGGCCTGTTCGCGGCGACGCTGCAAGCCCAGCTCCCGGATCCGCTGCCGCGGCCCGACGGGAAGAAGGCGGACATGAGCAAGCCGGTGCACGTCTATATCCTGATGGGGCAGTCGAACATGCTCGGCTTCGGCAAGATCCCGGGCTTAAAGGACGCCTGCGTCAATAAAGGGCTCTACCCATACCTCATCAACGACGACGGCAGCTGGACCGTACGCAAGGACGTGCGGTTCACGCGCGTGATGTGCTCGGGCCCAGGCCCGCGCAAGATCCACAACAACGACTGGATGACCATTAAGCGGGCCAAGATCGGCCCGGAGATGGGCATCGGCCACTACGTCGGCCACGTCACCAAGGCGCCGGTCCTGATCCTCAAGTCGTGCATCGGCAACCGCAGCCTCGGCTGGGACCTGCTTCCGCCGACGGCCGACGGCTACGCCGGCAACAAGAAGGGTCCGCGAGAGCCGATCCCGGGCGACTGGTACGCGGGCATGCAGTACGACGCCGACGTGCGCGCCGCGCACGAGGTGCTCAAGGAGATCGGCAAGTACTACCCAGGCGCCACCCGCTACGAGGTCAAGGGCTTCTTCTATTGGCAGGGCGACAAGGACTTCCGCAACGCCGATCACGCCGCCGCCTACGAGAAGAACCTGCTCTGCCTGATCGAGTCGCTGCGCATCGACTTCAAGGCGCCGAAGGCCAAGTTCGTCTGCGCCACGCTCGGCCAGACCAAGAAGGGCGCGGGTGGAGCCCAAGGAAAGATCCTCGAGGCGCAGCTCAACATCGACGGCAACAAGGGCAAGTACAAGAAGCACCGCGGCATGGTCGCGTCGGTCTACTCGCACCCGCTGAGCATGGGCGGGAGCAGCAGCGGCCACTACGGCGGCAACGCCGAGACCTACATGAACGTCGGCCAGGCCATGGGCCGGGCGATGGCAGAGCTGATCATGAACAGCCCGGACAGCATCCCCGGCGTCGACATCGACGCCGTCTCGGGGCCGCTCAAGGGCGCGTACAAGAACATCCTGGCGGGCAAGTGGGCGAACGCGGACGCCGCGCTGGTCGGCTTCATCGACGGGCCTGGGGCGTCGGACCCCGACCAGCTGATGCTGGCGGTCAAGCTGACGGAGCATCTGTCCGGCCAAGTCGACGGGTTCCTCGCGGAGATGCAGGCCTGCAACGACGCCGGCGACTTCTGTCGGCTGCGCGACGGGCTAGCCACCACGGGCAAGGGCTGCGCTGGCCTCGCCGCCTATGACGCCCT
>JAYYEE010000381.1:0-4805 GCA_036160175.1 Planctomycetota bacterium | reverse complement strand
TCCGTCGCCGTCGAAGAGCCAGCCGGTGCGCGCGCGGTCGCTAGCTGAGACGACCCTGGGCGGCGCGTCGAGGTGCTCCAGCCAGAAGTCGAGCTCCTCTCGCGTATACGCGAACGGTCCCAGCTCGCACACGAAGCCGTTGCTGCGCTGGCTCTGCACGTCGTCGCCTGGCGCCGGCGTCGCTTCGACGCAGAGCACGCGCGCGTCCGGGCGCTCGGCGCGAGCGCGCGCGGTCGCGCGCATGCCGCGGAGCCCGCCGCCGACCACCACCACGTCATATCGTGACATTGAGAGAGAGCTAACCGGTCGATGTGAGCAAATGCGACCGCCCTGTCGCTTGTCTCCTGCGCGCGCGCGTGGATGCTCACTTGCGCGCCATGTCAGACTACACGGCTCGAACGACCTGCAACCGCGACTGCCCAGACGCCTGCGGCATCGTCGCGACCGTCACGGACGGCGTCGTCACCAAGCTGGAGGGGGACCCAGAGCATCCGGTCACCAAGGGCTTCCTGTGCTTTCGGACGAGCCGCTACCCCGAGCTCGCGGCGTCGGAGCGGCGCCTGCGGCAGCCGTTGGTGCGGCGAGACGGCGAGTTAGCGCCCGCGACCTGGGACGAGGCGCTCGGCTTGATCGTCGAGCGCCTGCAGACGGCGCTCGCCGAGTCTGGGCCAGCGTCGGTGTTCCACTACCGCTCGGGCGGGTCGCTCGGGATCCTGAAGCACCTCACGGATCGGTTCTTCGACGTCCTCGGGCCGTGCGCCACCAAGGTCGGCGACATCTGCTCGGGCGCAGGCGAGGCCGCCCAGCTGCGCGACCTCGGCGTCAGCGACAGCAACGACCTGTTCGACCTGATCAACAGCGAGCACATCCTGCTGTGGGGCAAGAACCCGAAGGCCAGCAACGTGCACCTCGTGCCGGTGCTGCAGCGAGCCAAGGAGCGCGGGGCCGAGGTCGTCTTGATCGATCCGGTGCACCACAAGTCTGCTTCGCTCGCTGACATGACGCTCCAGCCGGCGCCCGGCGGCGACTTTGAGTTGGCGATGGGCGTCGCCCGCTCCCTGTTTGACGACGGCGCGGTCGCGCCGGACGCCGCAGACTTCTGTGACCACCTGGACGCCTTCCGCGCGCTCGCAGAGAGCGCCACCGTCGCCGAGTGGGCCTCGCGCGCGGGCGTCGACGAGGCCGACGTGCGCGACCTCGGGCGGCGCTTCGCGACGGGGCCGACCGCGATCTTGGTCGGCTGGGGCATGCAGCGTCGTCAGCGGGGCGGCGCCATCGTGCGCGCGCTCGACGCGCTGGCGGCGATCAGCGGCAACCTGTTCTGCTCGGGCGGCGGCGTCTCGTTCTATTTCGCGCGCCGCAAACCGTTCCAGCCGTTCGGTCCAGAGGTGCGGCACCCGCGCACGATCCGCGAGCCGGTGCTCGGCGCGGACCTGCTCGCGGCGAGCGACCCGCCCGTGCGCGTCGCGTGGGTCACCGCGGGCAACCCGGTGTCGATGCTGCCGGACTCATCCAAGGTCGCCGAAGCGTTCGAGAAGACCGAGTTCGTCGTGGTCGCGGATAGCTTGATGACCGACACCGCGCGGCGCGCCGACGTGGTGTTGCCGGTGCCGAACCTGCTCGAGGACGACGACCTCGTCGGCGCGTACGGCCACCACTGGGTCTCGGAGTCTCGCCCGGTCGTCGCCCCGCCCGCCGGAGTTCGCCACGAAGTCGAGGTGTTCCAAGAGCTGGCGCGCCGCCTCGGGCTGGATGACTATCCGCAAGGCAGCATCGACGCGCTGAAGCGCCAAGCGCTCGCGCCGGTCGCGGCGCAGGGGCTCAGCCTCGAAGACCTGCGCCGCGGCGGCGCAGTGCGCAGCCCGGCGAGCGGCTCGCTGCTGTTTCCAGACCGCCGGGTCAAGACGCCCAACGGCAAGGTGCAGCTCATCGACCAAGCGCCGGCTGAGGTCGCGCTCCGAGAGCCCGCGCCGATCGCGGCGGGGAGCGCGCCGCTCTGGCTCTTCTCGAACTCGACCGAGAAGAGCCAGGCCTCGCAGTGGGCGGGCAAGGGGCTCGGTGCGCGCACCTGGGTCGTCGTGCACCCCGACGCTGCGCCTGGCTTGTCCGAGGGGTGCGCCGTCCGCGTGGTGAGCGCGTTCGGCGAGGTCGAGGCCGAGCTGCGCTTTGATGAAAAGCAGCGCGTCGACGTCGCGATCATGCCCAAGGGTGGGCAGTTCGACCGCGGCCACAGCGCCAACGTCTTGATCGAGGCGCGCCCGACCGACCTCGGGCTCGGCGCTGCTTACCTCGACTGCTTCGTGCGGCTCGCGCCGAAGCGCTGACCGGGGCCGCCGCGGAACGTCTCGCGGTGGATGACGAGGTGCGGGTCGCGCTTGTCCCGACGCTGGCAGCGGCGCGCGAACTCGTCCGCGATCTCCTGGGCGACCTCGAACGTGGAAGACGTCGTGCTCATGGAGATCGAACCGACTTGCCGGTTGTCGACGCCGCCGCGGCGGCAGACGTGCGCGAGGATGCGGCGGGGGTTCGCGCCGCCGCGGGCCCCCCAGTTGATGCGGAACCGCACGAACCCGCGCTCAGGGCGCTTGGCGGGCTCTTGCTCGCTGTTGTTCCAAGACGGCTTAGCCCCTGGTGTGCCGCGCCGGTCGTTGCCCAACCTTGGCGCGTCTTGACGCTCGGCGGGCGGCTGCGGCGGGAGAAGGTCGAACGGCGCGCGGGGCGCGGTGATGGACTTGCTCAGCAGCATCGCGACGACCTCGACCGGGTCTCGCTCTTGCAGCAGGTTCGCGGCGCTCGCGCGCTTCTCCGGCGTCGCGGCGGCGCCGGCGGTCAGGGTCGAGATCGCGGCGGCCTCGGCGCGCTCCAGCTGCTTCTTGGCGATGGTCTGCGCCGTCGGCGGCCAGGTCCAACGCGGCTCGATCCCGATGTGGTCGAACATGCGGTGGCTGCGCCCAGCGCGGACCTTTGGCACCAGCAAGACGCTGCGCCCCTTCTGGCCAGCGCGCCCAGTGCGGCCGCTGCGGTGCACGTAGGTCGCCGCGTCGATCGGCAGGTCGACGTGGATCACCATCGTGACCGAAGGCACGTCGATGCCGCGCGCGGCGACGTCCGTCGCGACCAGCACCTTGATGCTGCCGTTGCGGAAGGCGTTCAGCGTGCGCGTCCGCTGGGACTGCGCGAGGTCGCCGTTGAGCGGCAACGCGCCGAAGCCGTCAGCGGCGAGCTTGTCGGCCATGCGCGCCGTCTCTTCGCGCGTGCGCACAAAGACCAGCGTGCGCTCTTCGCCGGCGAGCAGCAGCAGGTTGACGGTCGCTTGGTAGTGCTCGCGGGGACCGATCCGGCACGCGACGTGCTCGATGTCCTCGTGCGCTTCGCCGGGCGCCGTGCCCTCGATGAGCAGGGGCTCGTCTTGGAAGCGATCCGCCAGCTCGAGCACCGCGCGCGGGAACGTCGCCGAGACGAGGTGGGTGCGGCGCTGCTCAGGGAGGCGCTCCAGGATGCCGTCGAGCTCGTCTTTGAAGCCGAGGTCGAGCATCTGGTCCGCCTCATCGAGGACCAGCTGCGACACCGAAGAGATGTCGAGCCCGCCGCGACGCAGGTGGTCGAGCAGGCGGCCAGGCGTGCCGACGAGCACCGAAGGCTTGCGCTGCAGGCGCAGGCGTTCGCGGTCGAGGTTGGTGCCGCCAGTCACGACCTCGCAGCGGACGTCCTTCATGCCCGCGAAGAGCCACGAGAGCTCTTCGCGCACCTGCATGGCGAGCTCGCGCGTCGGCGCGATGATCAGCGTCGTCGGGCCGACTCGCGCGGGGTCGACGAGCTTGGCTGCGAGCGCGAAGCCGATCGCAACTGTCTTTCCAGAGCCAGTTTGCGATGAGATGCGGAGATCTCTGGCGCCGTCGTCGGCTTGCGCGACGGACTGCTGTACGGCGGTCAGCTGCTCGAACCCGCGCTTCTCAAGCGCGCCCCGCAGAGCCTCCGGAGCGGCGGCGAGCGGCGCCTCTTCTGCGGGCACCGCTGCCTCGGCTCCCGCCTCGATGGGGGCTTCCGGGGACTTTTCTGACTCGAAGTACATACCGCAGTGTGACTTTCGGGCCGGCGCGAGTCAATGGAGGTCGAGTTGTTATCCACAAGTTGCTCAGATATAAGGCCGGATCGGGTCCGTCGTTCTGATCCGTCGGCGTCGTATGGTGCCCCCATGCGGCGGATCACTGGCACACACGTCTACTCCTACGTGAAGTGCCCGCACTTGGCCGCGCTCGACCTGAGCCTGCCCCGCTCCGAGCGCCGCGGGGCGCACCCCTGGGAGGAGTTCGCCGCCAAGCGGGGCCGGGACTTCGAGGACGTGTATGTCGCGGGCCTAGACGTAGTGGCGCCGAGCTATCCGGAGCGGGACTTCGAGCAGGGCGCGGCGGCGACCCTGGAGCTGCTGCGCGACGGCGCGCCGCTGTTGCACCAAGCCGTGCTCAAGGACGACGACCGCCTCGGGCTCCCTGACCTGCTGCGCAAGGTCGACGGCGCGAGCGCCTTGGGCGAGCACCACTATGAGGTCTTGGACGTCAAGACCTCCGGGCGCACGCGCGGAGACCAGATCCTGCAGGTGGTCTTCTACGCGCAGCTGCTCGCCGAGGTCCAAGGGCGCATGCCGGAGCACGGCGGCATCATCCTTAAGGACGGCTGCGAAGAGCGGTTCCTGATTCGCGACTACCTTGCCGCATGCGAAGAGGTCGTGGCGGAGCTCCGTCGACTGCGGGACGAACCGGAGCGCTCGCGGCCCTACTTTCAGCTCGGCTGCAGCGGCTGCTACC
>JAYYEE010000380.1:0-3522 GCA_036160175.1 Planctomycetota bacterium | reverse complement strand
CGCGCCCCCCGCGACCCGCAGACTCCCACGGGGGGCTGTTGTTGGAGGAAGACGCATTCGTCCAGCCGGCCGCCAGGGTGCGCGGGCTCGCCGCGCGCGCCGTGGAGGGGGGCGCGACCATCGCGCAGCGCTGCGTTGCGCGCGCCATCCGCGGCGAGGCCGGCGACTTCACCGTCGAGCTCGAAGACGGCCGCGCCGTCCAAGCCCAGGTCGTCGTGCACTGCACCGCAGCGCTAGGACAGAGCCTGGATCGAACGGGCCTCCTTGGGCGCGCGGTGTTCGCGTACCGGGGCCAGATCGTGGCGACAGATCCGCTGCCCGACGAGATCGCCGCGCAGTTCCCTGCGTGCGCCATGTCGAGCAATTTTTGCTACGAGTACTTCCGCATGCACAGGCGCCGGTTCGTGCTCGGAGGCATGCGATGGTCGGTGCCGGGCGAAGAGGTCGGCGTCGTGGACGACGCCAACCACCACCCACAGGTCTCCGAGAACCTCATCGCCTACGCGCGCCGGCACTTCCCCGACCTCGCGGACGTCCCGTTCCCGCACGTTTGGACCGGGGTGATGGCAGGCTCCCCGGACGCGCTCCCGCTCTGCGGCGCGATGCCCGGGCAGCCCGGCGAGTTCGCGCTGCTAGGCTTCAACGGCTACGGGCTCTCGTTCGCGTTCCTAGCTGGCAAGTGCCTGAGCGAGCTGATCATCGACGGCGAGAGCCGGCACGAGGCCCTGCCGATGTTCGCGCCGCGGCGGCTGCTCGATCGCGACGCCTGAGCCCCCATCAGAACGCACCGCGCGCTTGCTCTGGTGGCCACCGGGTGACACGCTCAAGCTGCGGCGCTGCGCGCCGCGTGAACACATGGACACCGCATTACGACTCCAAGGCGTAACCAAGCGCTTCGGCTCATTCACGGCCGTCGACGAGCTGTCGCTCGCGGTGCCGAGAGGCTGCATCTACGGCTTCCTCGGCCAGAACGGCGCAGGCAAGACGACCACCATCCGGATGGTCATGAGCATCTTCCATCAGGACGAGGGCGAGATCTCTGTGCTCGGCCACTCCGACGCCGCCGAGGTCAAGGATCGCCTCGGCTACCTGCCTGAGGAAAAGGGCCTCTACAAGAAGATGAAGACGGCCGAGATCGTCGCGTACTTCGGCAAGCTCAAGGGCATGGACACCGCCACGGCCAACCTCAAGGCCAAGGAGCTGCTGACGCAATACGGCCTCGGCGAGTGGCTGGACAAGAAGTGCGAGGCGATGTCGAAGGGCATGGGCCAGAAGGTGCAGATTCTCGGCACCATCATCCACGATCCGGACCTCGTCATCTTGGACGAGCCCTTCAGCGGCCTCGACCCAGTCAACCGCGACGTAATGCGCGACACCATCCTGCAGATGAAGCGGGACGGGCGCACCGTGATCTTCTCGACCCACGTCATGGAGCAGGCCGAGAAGCTCTGCGACGAGATGATGATGATCCACAAAGGCCAGCTCGCCTTCGAGGGCACCGTCGCGCAGATCAAACAAGGCCGCGACCAGGGCATCCGGATCGAATACGACGGCGACGGCGCCCTGCTGCAGCAGCTGCCTGGGGTCGACCGGGTCAACGACGACAACAAGGCCGCCGAGCTGTTTTTGCAGCCCGGCTGCGACCCGCAGGACGCCCTCCGCTGGCTCGTCGACCGCCTGACGATTCGCAGCTTCGACGTGCGCGAGCCGTCGCTGCACGAGGTATTCGTGCGCACCGTCGAGGAGCGCGACGCCGCGCTGAACGCCGCAGCCGGGGAGGACAACTGATGGCCAACAAGACCCTGCTCGTCGCCCAGCGCGAGTATCTGGAGAACGTCCGCACGAAGACGTTCTGGATCGGCATCTTCATCGTCCCGCTGCTGATCGCCGGAGCCATGGGCGTCGGCGTGCTGCTGCAGAAGTTCAAGGAGGTGCAGCGCTACGCCGTCGTCGACCTCGGCGACGAGGGCCTCGCCGACGACGCGGAGCGCCGCTTCCGCACGCAGGACTTCTCCGCGATCCTCCGCGAGATCCAAAAGCAGTCCGAGACAGGGTCGCTGCGAGACGAGCTGCGCGACCTCGCGGCGGTGCTCGATGGCGTCGAGAAGCCCGAGGACTTCACCGCCGAGCACCAGCTGGCGTTACTCAACTGGACCTACAACCAGCCGCCGGAGGTGCAGGCGAAGATCAACGGCATCAGCACCAGCCAGCGCTACGAATACGTCGACCCAGACGAGCTCGGCATCACCGCGACGGAGCCGACGGAGCTGCGCAAGGCGTTGACCAAAGCCGTCCACGACGGCGAACTGTTCGGCTACTTCGTGCTCGGCGCAGACCCGCTGAAGGACCTCAAGGACTTCACCTTCGTCTGCGACAACCAGACCGACGACGCGCTGCGCAAGGCCTACCAGGACACGCTGACGGAGCTCGTCCGCGAGGCCAGGATCGAGGACGCAGACATCAGCCGCAGCGTCGCCGAGCGGCTCCAGGAGCGGGTCCGCTTCCAGAGCAAGAAGAGCTCTGAGACGGGCGAGGACCAGGACGTCGAGGGCCAGGACGTCGCCAACCAGTGGGCCCCGATCGGGTTCGTCTACTTCCTCTGGATCGCCATCTTCTCGATCGCCAACCTGCTGCTGACCAACACCGTCGAAGAGAAGAGCAACCGGATCATCGAGGTGCTGCTCTCCTCGGTGAGCCCCTCGCAGCTGATGCACGGCAAGATCTACGGCATCGCGTTCACCGGGATGACGATCATCGGGACGTGGGTCATCTTCGCCGTGCTGGCGGCGTGGCTGGCGCCAACGCTGCTCGGCGACGGCGGCGGCTCGCTCGGCGTCTTGATCGCGGCGATCAGCAACACCGGCTACCTGACCTCGTTCGTGCTCTACTTTCTCGGCGGCTACCTGCTCTACGCGGCGGTCCTGGTCGCGATCGGCTCGGTGTGCAACACGCTGAAGGAAGCTCAGAACCTCATGCAACCGGTGATGACGCTGCTGATGGTGCCCTTGATCGCCATGGTGTTCATCACCCGGGAGCCCAACGGGACGGTCGCCAAGGTGCTGAGCTTCATCCCGATCTACACGCCGTTCACGATGATGAACCGCGCCGCCGGCCCGCCAGAGACGTGGGAATACGTGGCCACCTCTGCGCTCCTGCTCGTGACGATCTGGCTGATGTTTAAGGCCGCCGGCAAGGTTTTCCGAGTCGGCGTGCTGATGACGGGCAACCCGCCCAAGCTGAAGGAGATCTTCGGCTGGCTCTGGAGATCGTGACGCTCATGAGCGCGACCACCGAAGGTCCGGTCTTGATCGTCGGCGGCGGCCAGGGGATCGGCCGCGCGGTCGCCGCCGATTTCGCCGAGCGCGCGATCATCTGGACGCGTAAGACCGGCGTGGACGCGACCGATGAGGCGTCTGTCAACGACGCGTTCGCGCGGCTGCGCGAAGAGCACGGCGCGCCTTACGCGCTGGTCCACACCGTCGGTGACTTCAGCGAGCAGCCGCTGCTGGAGACCAGCGAGCA
>JAYYEE010000379.1:0-4790 GCA_036160175.1 Planctomycetota bacterium | reverse complement strand
CTTGCAGAGCAAGGCGTCCGCCTGGCAGATCCTCGGGGTCTTGCTGGCCATCGGCGCGGCGTTGTTCGGCGCAGGCGAGCTCGTGCGCGCGCGCCGCCGCGAGCGCGACGGAGCGGGTCCAGCCTGAGAAAAGCTCCGCGCCCAAGGGGGTGTGCGCACGGCGCCAGGGTGCAGACTCTAGCGATCCTGCTGATCCAACCCTTGGCGCGCCGCGCGAAACCCGGTGGGCCAAGCAACCAAGGACGCCGGGAAACGCTGGATGAGCGTGTTGTACTCAGCCGCGGCGTCCTGCAGCTGCGCGCGCGCGAAGGCGATCTTCTCTTCGACGGCGGTGAGGTCGTCAGCGAGCGAACGGAAGTTCGCGTCCGCGGCCAGCGCAGGCGCTGACTCGCGCAGCGCGAGGACCGCAGCCGTCGCGTCCCCGCCAGACCGCAGCGCCGCGACGTGCTCCTGCAAGTGCTGTTCATGGCTCGCGTAGGCGCGCACGGCGACCTGCAGCTTCGGCACGAGCGCGCTGCGCAGGCTGAGGTCCGCGTCGAGGTCTGCGCGCGCTGCGCGGACGCGCTGCCGGTAGGCGACAAACTGGTTGTAGAGGCGCAGGGTGCTCGCGAGCGCCAGCGTGAAGAGCGTCACCAACAGTCCGTAGCCGGTGCCTGGCCAGACCAGGTCCGTCCACAAGCCACAAAGCACCCCGCCCGCCGCGACCAACAGCAAGACCCCCAGGCACAGCTCGATGTCCCCCTGGACGCTGAGCACCAGCTCTTCGGCTTCCGCTTGGTCGTTCCACTTGTGACGCGGCAACGGCGTGACCAGCAGCGCCGCCCGCGCGCTCTTCGTCAGCGCGAGGCGCCCCGCGCCTGGGACGTCGCGAGCGTCGTCCAGCGAGCGGAGGTGCCATGCGTCCTCGGGCGGCACTGTCTTGACCGAGCGGCCCGCCTTCTTCGCCCTGATCGCGCGCCCTTGCGCGGCGAGCCGTTCGCCCTTGTCCTCGGACGCGAGCCCATCCTGCTGCGCGACGAGGCGCTGCTCGTGCTGCGCACGCCACGCATCGAGAGCTTCATCGCGCTCCGCGGCGCGCGCGGCCCCGACCACCTCGTCGCGGTAGCGCGCGAGGCCGCAGGCGCTCGCGACGCCGTCCGCCCGGATATAATACAGGGTGGTCCTGGTGTCGCCTTCGGCGCGCTTGAGGACCTCGGGGTGCTCGACCGTGGCCGCGCGCATGTCGACCTCGATCTCGCGCGCCGCGTCCGTGATCCACATCGTCGTCCCGTGCTGCTCATCCCGCACCTTCACCCACCTCTCGTTCTTGCCGCTTCCGCGGCGCTCAAGGACGACGAGGTGCAGCCAGCAACACGAAACGCGAAACTCAGGCGGCCGCAGCGGCTGAGGGCAGCGGACGCGCCCCTCAACCCACGGCTCGTCGTGATCTCGGACGAGCCGCACGGGCATGCTCGGGGCGCGCTGGTAACCGTGGTGCCCTTCATCTTGTGACCGCGCCTGGCGCCAGCGCCAACCGCCTGCGCCGACCAACACGACGCCGCAGAAGCCGAAGGCAATCATCGGCGGAACGGCCGGCAAGCCGCGCTCGGGATATTCGTACGCGAGGAGCAGCGCCAGGATCGCCGCGACGCCGCCGCGAGCGAGCGCCCTCTTCGCGCCCGTCGACCGCGCGCTCGCGCGCGCGACGCGCGTGTCATGGGCCTGCGTCTGGCTGCGCCCCCCTGCCTCACCCTTCCGTCTGTGTCGGCGCTTGGTCATGAAGCCGCAGGTTACACACACGCAGGGCCCGATCGTCAACGCGAAGCCGGGACGCAGCGCGTCGCCGCGCGCTGCGGCGACGCCTGCGCTAGGCCGCGAATCAAACGCACGCGCCCACGCAATCCGCCCCCGCGGTGGTAACCTGTCTGCCCACTTCTCCCGATGACGACCCCCTGCAGCACCCCTGACCCGACGGCGTTCTTGCCGACCACCCGCGCCGAGATGGAGGCGCGCGGCTGGGACGAGGTCGACGTGGTGTTCGTCTCAGGCGACGCCTACATCGACCACCCGTCGTTCGCAGCGGCGCTCCTCGGCCGCGTGCTCGAGAGCCAAGGCTTCCGGGTCGCGATCCTGCCGCAGCCTGCTTGGCAGAGCGCCGACGCGTTCCGCGAGTTCGGTCGGCCCAGGCTCTGCTTCGCGGTCAGCGCCGGGAACATGGACTCGATGATCAATCACTACACGGCGAACAAGAAGCGGCGCAACGACGACGCATACTCGCCGGGGGGACGCATCGAGCTGCGACCGGATCGCGCCACCAACGTCTACGCGCAGCGCTGCCGCGAAGCCTTCAAGGATGTGCCGGTGATCGCCGGCGGCGTCGAAGCGTCGCTCCGCCGCGTCGCGCACTTTGACTACTGGTCGGAGACCGTGCGGCCGTCGATCCTCGTGACGTCCAAGGCGGACCTAGTCGGGTTCGGGATGGGCGAGGCGGTGATCGTCGAGGTCATGAGGCGCCTGCGTGACGGCCAGTCCGTCGCCGACTGCCGCGACCTGCGCGGCGTCGCGTACCTGCTCGGCTCCAAGGAAGACCTGCCGCAGCACGAGTGGCACGACGCGGCATCTGACAACAAGACCGTCGAGCTCCCGAGCTTCGAGGACATCAAGCAGGACAAGCGCGCCTTCGCCGACGCGACGCGGCTGCTGCATCACGAGACCAACCCGCAGAACGGGCGGCGCCTCATCCAGCGGCACGGCGACCGGATGCTCGTCGTCAACCCGCCCGCGCTGGCGCTCGACGAGCGCGGCATGGACCAGATCTACGACCACGCCTACACGCGCCGCCCCCACCCTCGCTACGAAGGCGAAGAGATCCCGGCGCACACGATGATCAAGGACAGCGTGACGACGATGCGCGGCTGCTTCGGCGGCTGCACGTTCTGCTCGATCACGATGCATCAAGGCCGCGCGATCCAGAGCCGCAGCCAGAAGTCGGTGATGAAGGAGGTCCGCCAGATGGCGGCGGACCCGGACTTCAAGGGTCACATCAGCGACGTCGGCGGCCCGACCGCCAACATGTACCAGATGCGGTGCTCGCGGCCGGAGATCGAGGCGAAGTGCCGCCGGCTCTCGTGCGTGCACCCGACGGTCTGCAAGCTGCTCGGCGTCGACCACGGACCGACCCGCGAGCTGCTGAAGAAGGTCCGCGAGACGCCCGGCGTCAAGTCGGTGCGCGTCGCGTCCGGCATCCGCATGGACCTCGCGCGCTTCGACGACGGCTACCTCGAAGAGATGGCGCGCTACCACGTCGGCGGCCAGCTAAAGGTCGCGCCCGAGCACACCAGCGAGAAGGTGCTCAACTACATGAAGAAGCCGGCGACCGCGACGTTCGACGAGTTCGCCGAGAAGTTCCACGACGCGAGCAAGCGCGCCGGCAAGGAGCAGTACCTGATCCCTTACTTCATCGCGTCGCACCCTGGCTCTGGGCCCGAGGAGATGATCGAGCTGGCGGTGTTCTTGAAGCAGCGCGGCTACAAGCCCCGGCAGGTGCAGGACTTCATCCCTGCACCCATGGACATCGCGACGTGCATGTATCACACCGGGCTCGACCCGACGACCATGCAGCCGGTCGAGACGGTCAAGAAGCTCAAAGACCGAGAGGTGCAGCGGGCGCTGATGCAGTACTTCAAGCCGGAGAACTACTTCGTCGTGCGCAGGGCGCTGCTCGACGCCGGCAAGAAGGAGCTGATCGGCGACGGTCCGACCGCGCTGATTCCGAGCAACCCCCCGAAGGAGGCACTGGCGATGCGCCGCCAAGCAGCGAACGCGCGTCGCGGCGACCCTACCTACGTGCACGCGAAGGACGCCGGGGTGCAGTCACGCGGCGGGCAGGCTCCCAGAGGGCAGCGCTCACGCGGCGGCCGGTCACCCGGCCGCGGTCGTCGCTAGCGAGGAGCTAGCAGCAGCACTGCGTCTGGCAGCACGCGCAGGCCTTGGCCTGGCAGCAGTCCTTGCCGTCACAGTTGCAGGTGCAGGTGTTCTTGGACATGTCGGTCTCCTTTTGTTGGGCCCGGCGGTGCGGGCGAGGATTGCAGTTGGTGTTCGGTCAGCCCTCGATATGGTCGGCCAGCGCGCGCAGCTTTGCAGCGACCTCTCCGCGGTTGAGGGAATACATGCGCTCGCGACCTCTGCGCTCGATCTTCACGACCCCCTCTTGAGCGAGGACCTTGAGGTGCCGCGACGCGACAGAGGAGTCGACGCTACAACAGTCACAGAGGCACATGGCGTTCCTGGGCTTGGCGCACCCGCAGAGTTCGTAGACCAGCGACAGCCGGTTGAACTCCCCGAGCGCCTTCAAGAGATCGGCCAACTCTTGCTGCTTGGTCGCGCTCATGCGCCAATATTTGCACGTTTTCGCAAATATGTCAACACCGGAACGCGCTTGCTCTGCTCGCGCTGCGCGATGCTTCGGCGCCGCGCCCCCGCTACCAAGGGCCGTTGCGCGGTTCAGGCTCACAACAGGACAAGAGGTGACTTGGCCGAATCTGCCAGACGCCCGCGACGAATCAGCCCTCGAGGGCATCACGGATTGATTCACTTACGAAGGCACGAGCGAATCTTCGACACGCTGAAGGCCGTCTGGCAAAGGCCAGAGACCCGACGCGCAATCGGGCGCGTCCTGATCATCGCGTTTTTCGTCTCGGTCGGCTGCATTGAGCTAGCGCGTCAAGGCTGGGTCACCGAGGTGCTAGGCCGACCGCTGCCAACCAATCACCTCGCAGCGATCGCCTGGGTTTTCACGCTGCTGCTCATCG
>JAYYEE010000378.1:0-2946 GCA_036160175.1 Planctomycetota bacterium | reverse complement strand
GTGTCACAGTAGTAGCTGCGGTCAGCGACGAACCAGTTCAGCGGGCCGCCGATCGCGAACAGCGGCAGGTTCAGCCAGAAGCGGTCATTAAGCGACGAGTGCACGGTCGGCGAGTAGGTCAGCTTGGGGAGCAGCAACATGTCGGCGCCGACTCCGCGCGCTTTTTGCGCCCATCCCCTAGTGGACTTCGAGGCGGCTGCGTCAGCGGCCAGGGTCGTCACCTGCATGAAGGTCGCAGACATCGACTGGGCCAGCTGCTCAGCCACCTTCTCGGCGTCGATCGCGAGGGACAGCTCGGTCGCGTCGCCATCCCGCTGCTGCGAGGCCATTTGCGCGTCGACCCGCACGACTGGCGGCGCGATCGCGACGTGGAAGGGGAGCCGCTCGACGTTGCTGGACTGCGACGCGCAGCCAGCCAAGAGCGCCGTGAGGACCAGCGTTCCTGACATAGAGCAGCCTCTGCGGAGGGAGTGATTCATGACTATCGATCCTTGGTCGCAGACGTGCTGGTTGCGTCACTCGAGAACCGCAGCGACGTGCCCGTCTCAAGCTGACTGCGGACGACGTCTGCGTTAACAGCACATCGGAAGCCGGTGTGGACCGGGCGGTCGCGCGCCTCCGTGGGGCGGAGTATAGAGAAGTGGTATTGGCCGTCCTGGTAGCTGGCGCCGGCGGAGTAACAACGGCCCGCCCCACTGGCCGCGACCCACTCGGCGACGTTGCTGCAGAGGTTGCGCACGCCTTCGGCGACGCCGCTCGGGACGCGATCGCAGCCGTCTTCGACAGGCCAAGGCCCAGGAACACCCACGGCGAGTTGATCTCGGTCAAAGCCGGCGCCGACGCACGAGAAGGCGCGGTACTGCGCGCCGCCACGCGCGGCGTATTCCCACTCGACAGCAGTCGGCAGGCGCTTACCGGACCAAGCCGCGTAGGCGCTGCACTCGTGCCAGTCGAGACCCGTCACGGGGAGCCGCGCGTCGCTGCGCGCGAGGCGCTCGATCAGCTGCTCGCGCCGGCGGGCGTCCGGCGCAGCCTCACGCCAGTGCGCGGCGTTCTGATAGCCGTCTTCGGCGTTCAAGAATGACAAGTAACGCGCGATCGTGACCTCGTTCTCGTCGAGGTAGAAGTCGCCGACGTCCTCCTGGCTGGGCACGAAGCGCAGACCGAGGTCGTCAAGCAACAGATCGGCCTTAGCGAACTCAGGCCTCTCACTGCCGCGGCCGCGGCCGCCATAGATGTAGTCGAAGGCGCCACGCACGACCCGCATCGACACCGGCTCGCCAGCGGGCGGAGTATTCCAGACCCTCGGACGAAGCTGCGCCTCGAACGTCGGAAGGACCTTGTCGACGGTCTGCTCCGTCTGCAAGTTGCCGTAGGCGTCCTTGCCGCGCCACGCGACCTTGACCCGCTGCCCCGACCACATGCTGGACAGGATGCAGTCTCTGCGCCACTCGCCCTTGCGCGGGTCCCCGTCGTCGACGAGGTCCATCGCCAACCAGCCGGTCGACTTGTCGGAGTCCGCCGTGAGGCGGCACTCGACCGCGGCGATGCCGTTCTCGTCTTCGCCCTGGATCTTTAGGGTGAACTGATCGCCCTCCTTATCCCAGCGGTTGTTGCTGCCCGGAGAGGCGAGTCGCAGCGACGGCCCCTGCATGGCGACCACGAACGCCTGGTCTTCAGCCTTGCCTTCGTTGCCGGCGGCGTCGACGGCGACCAGCTCCAGGCGGTAGTCGCCGTCGGCAAGGGATCCCAGCTGCAGACCGAGCTGTTCGAAGCTGAGGTCCGTCTGCGCAGGAGCCCCGGCCGGCAGACGAAGCTCCAGCGTGTGCTCCACGGGCCCGGTCAGGTGACCGATCAGCTTGGTCGCGTCATCGCGACCGTCGACCTGCACCGCGGTCAGCAAGGCGTCGTCAGGAGCCTGCAGCAGATCACGCGGGGCGCGCAAAAACGCGATGCTCGGCTCCGATGTGTCGCGAGCGACGATGACCCGTGGGGCCGACTCAGGAGGCTGTGTCCGCTCCGATCCGCGCCGATAGGTGGCGAACGAGAACGAATACTGTCCGTCCACGGGCAGCTTGAAGACCTTGGCCTTCTCGGCCTCGCTGTGCAGCTCTACCAGCGGATCCTCGATGGGCATGGGTTGACCATCGAGCTCGCATTCGATCCAGATCGTCATCTCGACCAGGTTGTCTCGCCGCAGCACGAGCGAGACTTGATCCTGGTTCGTCACGATGCGGGGCGCCTCCAGAGGCTTACTGGGATCGACGACCCTGCCCGCGGTCGCCTCCGTGACGAGCAACGCTGGCTTCGCGGTCTCGTACTGGAACGGCACGACCTGGGTCGCGGTGCCGCGGAGCTTGTCCGCGTGATAGACGCGACTGTCGCGAGCCTTGACCGTCAGGTTTGCCTTGTACGCCTCCTGGGGCCCGACGATCGTGAGCCGATAGTCGTCGCCTTCACGCACCTTGGTGACGGTGATCGCTTCGTCCTTATCGGTCCTCATGGCCGACACCTCGACGTCGACGTCTCGCGCCGCGTGAAGGCGCAACAGCGGCTTCGTCTCCGGATAGATGAGGGGCACGCTGGCGCTCGTGCCGCACTCAAGCAGCTGCGGGGTGATCGTGAGCTCCGTCGTGGCGAGCACGACGGAGCACGTCTCGGCGTGCGTGTTGCCGGCCTTGTCGGTGACGATCATGGTGAACGTCGATGGCTCGGGGGCGTCCGCGGCCAGCTCTTGAAAGTCGGCCATGGCGACGCGATAGAACGGCGCCTCTAGCCCCTCGACGCGCAATGCCGGCAGGGTCTCGTCACCATGCCGACACGCGACGCTCGCGACCCACTCGGCTTCGCCGCTGATCAGCGAAGCCTCGATCTGCGCGCCCTCTGGATCGACCATGCGGTCGTCGGGGCCCCGGCCCGGGGGCGCCGCGCGCTATGCGGCGCCGC
>JAYYEE010000377.1:0-2705 GCA_036160175.1 Planctomycetota bacterium | reverse complement strand
GACAGCGGCGACGTCGGGACGATCCCGGATACGGCGATCCAGCCGAACCGCGCGCAGATCGTGACCGCCTTCGGCGGCGGCTTCGAACCGACGGCGACGCCGACCTACACCGTCAGCGGCGCGCAGGCGCTCGGGCTCACCCTGACCGAGCCGACCGCGCCGCCGGCGCCGGCCTCGCCCGGCGGCGGCGCGACGGTCGCCTTCGCGCTCGTCCCGGTCCCTCCGATCGTGAGCCCGAACCCGGCGACGGACCCTTCCCTGCTCGCGCCCGTGCCCTTGGATCTGTCCTCGGCTTCGGGACTCGACACCAGCGACCTCATCGGCGGCGGGCCGCGAGTCCGGGCGGTCCTCGGCCTGCAGGGGTTCGCGGGTCAGGCCCTCGCCGGCGTCGGCGTCGCGTCCTTGAGCGCGGCGGCCGTCTACGACGTCGACGTCAACTACTCGTTGCCGATAATCGCTGGCCTCGGGCCGTTCGCGCCGCTGCCCTGGCTCGTCGTTGAGGCGGAAGACACGGGCGGGCGGGTCTCCCGGACGCGCGGCTTGCTCGTGCCGACCTCCCAGATCGTCTTCGGCGGCACCGCGGAGCCGCCTCCTTCGATCCCGACGCTCGCTGGCGGCGCCTTCGCGAACCCACCATCGATCAACTTCGACGACGTGCTCGACGCATCTCCGGTCGTAGGCGGCCTCGCGTGGGTCGACGTGACCGTCACCGACCCCAGCGGGCGCGCTTGGCGCGTGTTGGCGCCGGATCGCGACGGCGCGGGCGGACAAGACAGCCTGCAGCTCCCCGATGTCTCGGCTGCGCCTGATCCTGGCCTCGCCGTCGGTGACTGGGCAGCGGTCGTCGAGTCTCGAGTGTTCCTGTCCACCAGCGGCGCGACGTTGGATGACCTCGTGTTGACCGAGCGGTTCCGCCAGGAGGTCACCTACGCGCGCTCCGCGAGCGTCACGTTGACGGTCAACTGAGCATCGTGGACGGCGTCGCGCTGTTGTCTGGCGGCCTCGACTCCGGCGTCGCCGCGGCCTGTTTCGCGCGGCAGCCGGGCAACCGGCTCGTCGCCGCGGTCTTCTGCGACTACGGACAGCGGGCAGCGACGCCAGAGCGGCGCTGCGCCAACGGGCTGGCGGCGCGCCTGGGCGTAGAGCTCAGCGACTACGCCCTGCCGTGGCTCGGTCGGTTGGCGTCTGTCGCGGGGGCCGCGATCGTCGATCGGGAGCGCCCGCTGCCGGCGTCGTCAGCGCGCGCGCCCGGCGACGAGGACTCGGCCCGCGCAGTGTGGGTCCCGGCGCGCAACGCGGTCTTTGTGAGCATCGCCGGCGCCGTCGCCGAGGCGGTCGGCGCGACGTGCGTCATCGCTGGCTTCAACCGTGAGGAGGCGGTCACCTTTCCGGACAACTCCCGGGGATTCCTGGAGGCGGCGACGAGCTTCCTCGGGCTCGGAACGCGGCGCGGCGTCGAGGTCGTCAGCCCGACCGTGGACTGGGACAAGCGGCGCATCGTCGAGGAGGCGCGGCAGCTCGGGTTTGGGCCGAGCGACTTTTGGTCGTGCTACGAGGGCGGCGACCGGCCTTGTGGGCGGTGTGAGTCGTGCGTTCGCAGCCGCTTCTCGCGATGATCCACGGGCATGCAACGCCCTCGGATCTTCGGCATCGTCAACGTCACGCGCGACTCGTTCAGCGATGGGGGCAGGTTCCTGGCATGCGACGCGGCGCTTGAGCACGCCGAGCAGCTCCGCGCCGGCGGTGCCGACGTGCTCGACCTGGGCGCGGAGTCGACCCATCCTGACTCGGAAGACGTCTCTGACGCAGAGGAGCTCCGACGCCTCGAGCCGGTCGTCAGCGCGTTGGTGAACCAAGGCGCAGAGGTCAGCATCGACACCACCAAGGCGTCGGTGATGACCGCGATGGTCGCCGCGGGGGCGCGGTGGCTCAACGACGTCAACGGCTTCCGAAACGACGCCTCGATGCAGGCCGCGGCGGACGCACCTGAGCAGGTGCGCTTCGTCGTGATGTTCTCGCGGGCGAGCGGCGGTCGCGCGGAGCGGAAGTCCGCCGGCGCGGTGGGCCTGTTGGAGGAGTTGCGCGCCTTCTTCGACGAGCGCCTCGAGGCCTTCGCGCGGGCGGGCATCCGAGCGGAGCGGGTCGTCTTCGACCCGGGGATGGGTTTCTTTCTGGGCCGCGACGCCCTACCTAGCCTGACCGTCATGAAGCACCTCCGCGCGTTATCTGAGAGCCACGGACCGCTGCTGGTCAGCGTGTCTCGCAAGTCGTTTCTAGGTGAGGTCACCGGGAGTTCGGTCGCGCACCGCGGGCCGGCGACCCTCGCTGCAGAGCTGTGGGCTGCCCGGCATGGCGCAGGCTTCCTGCGTACGCATGACCCCAAGGCGCTCCGAGACGCGTTGGCTGTCGAGGCCGCGATCGCGAGCACGAACTAAGCAACGTCGATGATCCCGCTCCGCGACAGCATCCCCGCCAGCCGCCCGCCGGTCGTGCGAAACGCGTTGATCGGCGTGTGCACGTTGGCGTGGCTCCTCCAGTTGACCCAAACCGGCGACGAGCTGGTCTTTCGGCTCGGGATGATCCCGGCGCGGCTCCTGGGGTCGGGCGAGGTCGAGCTATACGCGGGCAGGTATTACGCGCTCCCGGACGCCTACGTGCCTGAGTGGATGACGCTGCTCACCTGCACGTTCCTGCACGGCGGGTGG
>JAYYEE010000376.1:0-4426 GCA_036160175.1 Planctomycetota bacterium | reverse complement strand
GGCGGCAGCAACACCACCACCTACTACTCGGCGGGCGGCGGCTGCCAGAACACCGCGTTCTCAACGGTCGTCGCGCACGAGTGGGGCCACGGCCTCGACACCCGCTACGGCGGTATCTCGAACTCGGTCGCCGAGGGCCTCAGCGAGGGCTGGGGTGACATCATCGGCATGTATCAGGTCGACAGCCCCATCCTTGGCAGCGGCTTCCAGTCGCCCGGGCAGGGCATCCGCAACGGCAACAACTCGCGCGTCTGGCCCTACACCTCTGGCGTCTCGCCGCACGGCGCAGGCGAGGTTTGGATGGGCTGGGCGTGGCGCTTCCGTGAAGCCCTCCGCTCGACGCTCGGCACCGCAGCCGCGATCCAGATCTCGGACGACGTTGTGCTCAGCTCAATCGTCGCCGACGCGACCAACCGCGAGGACGCCGTCCTCGAGGTCTTCATCGCGGACGACGACGACGGCAACCTGCTCAACGGCACGCCGCACTACAGCGCGCTCGAGTCGGCCTCACTCCAAAAGGGCATCCCGTACCCGGAGGTCCCGGCCTTCGCGGTCTTCGGCCAAGCCTGCGAGAGCTCGATCCCCCTGCCGCCCGCGACCTGCCCGTCGATCAACAGCAACGGCGGCACCCTCGCGGGGACGCTCCGGGACAACGACTACTGCTACACGGTCAACAACTCGTCGACCTACGAAGTCGTCAGCTTCCAGATCTACTCGGGCACGACGACCGGCGGCAACGTCACGTGTCCCGCGCACATCTACCTCGACAGCAACGGGGAGCCGGAGGCCAACCCGATCGCGTCGACGACCATCGTGGTCGGCAGCACGCCGGGCTTCTACACGGCGACGTTCGCGCAGCCCGTATTGGTCAGCGGCACCTACTACCTCGGCTTCGACACCTCGAGCAACAACGTCTACCTGAACACGTTGAACTCAGGCACGTCCGGCTCGGCGTTCTGGCGCGACCAAGCGAACGGCACGCCCAACTGGACCCAGTCAGGCCTGATCCAAAACCCCTCCTGGATCGTCGCCTGCCAAAACGCCACCAACTTCGTGACGCCGCAGATGGGCGTCGTCGGCACCCCGCAGCTGGGGACGACTTACCAGCCGCGCGTCACCGACGCGCCGGCCTCGTCGCCGGCCTTCATGGTCTCGGGTCTCAGCGACCAGTCGTCGCAGGGCATCCCGTTGCCGGCGCAGCTCCCGGGCGCGCCGGGGTGTGACCTGCTGGTCTCCTCAGAGGTCGTCGAGGCGACCGTGACGAGCATCGCTGGGGTCGCGCAGCGTCCGCTGACGGTGCCCAACCAGCCCGCGTTGATCGGCCTAGAGGTGTTCCACCAGTGGTTCGTCGCGGACGCCGCCGCGAACGCGCTCGGGTTCATCGCTACGGAAGGCGGCCGCGCGCTGATCCGCAACTAAGCGCGCTGATCCGCAGGTGGCGGCTGCTCCTGAGGGCAACCGCTACCACATAACTTGGCCGCCGCAGTGGCTGATGGCCTGTCCGGTCATCCCACGGGCGCCATGCGAGGCGAGGTAGACCACGAGGTCCCCAATCTCTTCGGGCTGCAAGATGCGGCCGAGCGGGACCATCGCCATCGCCTGGCGGCGAGCCTCCTCGAGCTCGACGCCCATCCCTGATGCCATCAGCTCCAAGCCATCGGTGGCCATGTCGGTGTCGACCCAGCCTGGGCAGATCGCGTTGACCGTGATCTCGCGCGGGGCGAGCTCCAACGCGAGCGCCTTGGTCAGGCCGATCACGCCGTGCTTGCTCGCGCAATATGCCGTGTAGCCCGGCACGCCGAACCGCCCGAGCACGGAGCTGATGTTGACGATGCGGCCGCCGTCTGAGAGGTGCTTCAGGGCCGCTCGCGACGTGAAGAAGACCCCGTCGAGGTTGGGCCGGACCACGTCGTCCCAGCGCTCGGGACCGTCCAGCGCGCACGCGTTCGGACCGCCGACACCAGCGTTGTTGACGAGGACGTCGAGTCCGCCCAGGGCCTTCGCGGCACGGGACACAGCGCGACCGATCCCGGCTTCGTCGGTGACGTCGCCAGTAACCGCGACCGCCGTCGCCTTCTTCGCGTTGAGCGCCTCCACGACACGGTTAAGGTGTTTCCGGCGGCGGCCGAGCACCGCGACCGAGGCTCCCGCCGCAGCGAGGCGGTGCGCGATCCCCTCACCGATCCCCGAGCCACCGCCAGTGACCAAACAACGGCGACCGCGTAACGGCGCGCCCTTCGTGGCTGAGGCCTTCATCGGTGGCCTCCGGCCGGAACTTCACGGGGCGTGAGGGTGAGACCTGTCTTGCGCTTCATGTTCTGCATCGAGGATCCTTGGCGCGGCATCATGCCCGCACAACAGCTGTCCGTCATCCCAGCGGCGATGATCCTCGCCGCCTGCTCGCCCAGCGCGTTCGGCTGGACCCGCTCCCCGGGTGCGGATTTCCTCGATTACCGGCGGCGATTCGACGCAGCGGCCGGGCAGGAGCTGATCGAACGGGTCGAGCGCGCAGAGCTGCGACGCCGGATCCTCGCGGCGGGCGTCCTCTGGCTCGGAGATCACCACCGCCACTCCCGCCTGCACGCGTTGCAGCTCGAGATCCTCGCCGAGCTGGTTCGCGACGGCGCCGAGCTCGCGCTCGGGCTCGAAGCCGTCGGCCTACAAGACCAAGACGCGGTCCGTGAATACCTCGCGGGCCGCTCGGACATGCGCGCGCTGCGCGCGACGCTCCGTCGCCGGTGGCCGGGCTCATGGCTCGATGACCCAGACCTCGACCCGTGGTTCTTCCGCTCCCTGCTGTCCTTCGCCCGCGAGCACCGCTGCCCTGTGTTCGCGCTGGAGCCGACGCCGCGACTGACGCTGCCGCGGCGCGACCTGATCATGGCCCGCGCCGTCGCCGAAGCGCGCCGAAAACACCCGGACCGGGTCGTGGTCGTCGTCGTCGGGCAGACCCACCTCTGCGGCGCTGGCGAGGTCGTCACGCGCAGCGGGGTCGGCGGCGTGGTCGTCGGCGGCGCGCCGACCGCAGCCCTCGCGCGTCCGCGCCCCACCGCGGGCAACCCGGGCTCGCTCTGGCGCTCAGACGGGGACCTCTACTGGTTCGAGGAGATGTTCTCCGAGCAGTAAGCGCGCGCCCGATGGGACCGCGCCGTGCGCGTGGAGTCTTACATCAGCGTCACGTGCCGGCGCGCTCCCGGGCATGACATCCCCGGCGCGTGGGCGGTATGTTGGCGCTGTGTCTACTCACCGACACATCACGGCTGCAGCGCTCTTGTCGTGCGCCTTGTCGCACGCGCAAGGCCCGACGAGCTGGGCCGCGCGGTCTTTCCCGAACGGCGTCGACGCCCACGCAGTCGAAGGACAGGGAAAGCTCGTCACCTACGACACAGGTAGCGAGCTCCACGTGTTCTCTTCGGCCACGCGCGCGTGGCGTTCGTACGCCAAGTCCCCCACGACCAACGTTCGCCTATTCAACGACCTCGCGCTCTTGATCGACCCAGATCGCGTCGTCGCGGTCTCCTCCTACTTCGCAGAGCCCGCTAAGCGGACGTTTTCTGCGCCATATTCGTTCTGGAACAGCCCCGCAGCCAAGAACGACTCGGTCGTGCTGATCCGAGAAGGGTCGCTCCTCCACGCCTTCAGCGCCTTCTCAGGCCAGTGGGTGACGCGCGCGATCGACCCAAGCGCGAGCGGCGCCGTCCAGCGCCACGTCGCCGTCGTCGCGAGCGGCAACCAGCTCTTCGGCATGAGCGCGTTCGAAGGCAGGTGGCACGACACCGACGCGAACGCGCCGTCGTCGCTCAGCAGCGACGGGACGGCAGCGTTCGCCTTCGGCCCCACCATCCACGCGTTCTCGGCGCACACCCGGCGCTGGAGCCACGCGACGACGCCCCCGAACGCCTCCTTCGCCCGCGGCGACGATTGGGGCATCTGGCTTGGCCCGAGCGGCGGGCTCGCTTACAGCGGGCTCACCGGTTCGCTTGCGGCAATCACGCTGCCGGACGCGGCGGTCGCGGTCAGCAGCGACCTCTATGCGCTGTTCGGCGACAGCTCTGAGCTCTACGCCTACTCCGCCGTGACGGGCGACGTCCTCTCCGTCGGCGCGGCCCCGACCAGCGTCGACGCGGGGCTCGGCGCCGCGTTGCTGCACGCGCCAAACGGCGTGCGCGGGTATTCGCCGATGCGCCAACAGACGCAGCCGCTGGCGGCGAACCCTGTCAGCTCGAGCGCTGGCGCGGCCTGCGCGCATATCGTCGACGCTGGCGGCACCGTCCACGCGTTCAGCGCCTTCACGGGCGCATGGCACACCGCGCCTGCGGGGACGGCTGGCCACGCGCCGCTGGCCACGACGACCACGCTCGCGCTCACGAGCCCGCTCGACTGCTATGCATTCTCCCCGAAGACTGGCCACTACGAGGCGCTAGGG
>JAYYEE010000375.1:0-3090 GCA_036160175.1 Planctomycetota bacterium | reverse complement strand
GGCTCAGCATGGATAGGAGGTGGTGATTCAGAGACACGGGGCGGCAGAGGAGGCGTCGACCGCACACGTATCTGAGCCAATCCGCTGTTGCAGAAACACCCCCTGAACCATGGGCATTTTCCACGCCTGACTTCTTTCTGTGAAACCACGGAACCTCGCGCGTCCCCGCGCCGTCAGGACTCAGCCCTTGCGGTAGACGCCTAGCAAGCAGTGCTCGGGGTACGGCAACCCGACCGCGCGGCAGGCACGCATCGCGAGCAGCTCGGCGCGCGCGAGGGTCGGGAACTTGGCGAACGTGCGGCAGTCATCAAGCCGCAAAAACGCGGCCTCCGACATCTTGGCCGCAGCAAACTGTCGCTGCAGCGCGGCGCGGGTGTTCATCGCAAAGCGCGTCGGGAATGTGTCCTTGGGCTGCGTCCCCCACAGCCAAGACTTCACGATGTGTCGAAGCCCCATCGGCGCTGCCCGGGTCATCAGCGGCACCGGCGAGCCGGCGAAGACCGTGAAGACGACCGCGAGACCGCCTGGTCGCAACGCGCGCGCGATAGCCCTGGTGCAGGTGAGCGGGTCGTCGACGTGCTCGGCGACCATCCTCATGGTGACCAAGTCGAACGCCTCATCGCCGTCGTAGGCGTCGATGCCGCGCGCGACCTTCTGATGAACCCACGGGTTCTCGCGCAAGGTCGGGTCGGGATCGACGCCGGTCAGCCGCGCGCATCGCTTGGAGAGCGCCTCGGCGAGGCCCAAGTTGTTCGGGAACAGCTCGCGGCCGCAGCCGACGTCCAGCCACTTCATCCCCTCAACGACCAGCCCGGCGACGAGAGCCTCATAGACGTCGTCCGGAGTGTAGTAGCCGCATTCCAGCCGCATCTTGGGGCCCCACCCCAGCGACCCTTGAGGGCCGTAGCGACGATGGAACATCTGACGCAACGCGGCGTCATCGGGCAACCGGAGCAGCACAGGTGCCCGGCGGGTCGTGTTCCCTGCATCGCTCACGCTGGGAAGATCTCGTGCAGTTCGGCGACGCACTCCGAGGACAGGGTCGCGTCGAGGGCGCTCAGGTTGTGGTCGAGCTGCGCGACGCTCTTAGCGCCGATCAGCACAGACGACACGCCCTCGTTCCGCAGGCAGAAGGCGAGCGCCACCTGCGTCGCGTCGTACCCGTGACGTGCGGCGAGCTCCGTGAGACGCTGCGCCTTCTGCAGGTGCTCGTCGGTCATGTAGCGACTGACGAACTGCTTGCCAGATTCGTCGGTCGCGCGCGACCCGGACGGCAGCGCTCCGCCGGGCGTGTACTTTCCAGTCAGCACTCCCTGCGCGAGCGGCGAGTAGACGAGCTGACCGAGCCCTTCGCGGAGGCTGGTCGGCACGACCGACGCCTCGATGTCTCGGCGGTAGAGGTTGTAGAGCGGCTGGTTGGTCACGGGCGCGTGCCAACCCTCCCGACGACAGAGCCCGGCGACCTCAGCGATCCGCTCCGCCGGCCACATACTCAGCCCCCAATAGAGCACGTGCCCCTGCTGGATCAGGTCGTGCATGGCCAACGCCGTCTCGCGCAGCGGCACTTCGGGGTCGAAGCGGTGGCACTGATAGAGGTCGACATAGTCGGTGCCGAGCCGACGCAGCGACTGCTTGATCGACTCGTGGATGTGCTTACGCGACAACCCCCGGTCGTTGACGTCGTCGCTCATCGGTAAGTAGCACTTCGTCGCTATCAAAAGGTTGTGTCGCGGCAGCGCCCCGATCGAACGCCCTAACGCCCGCTCCCCTTCTCCTTGGTTGTAGACGTCCGCCGTATCAAACAGGTTGACGCCGCGTTCGAACGCCTTGGCGACGAGGTCTTCCGACGCAGCGTCATCGATCTCGTTGCCGATTGTCAGCCAAGATCCGAGGCCGATCGCGCTGACCTTGACGCCAGACCCACCGAGGTAGCGGTATTGCACGTAGGCGTTGTAGCAGCCGAGAGATCGGGCCGCCACAAGAGGACGCGCCAAGCCCTTCCACCGAGCCCTAGATTCGTGGATGCTGCGGACGTGACGAAGAAGCGGATCGCGCTGATCTCGACGGGTGGCACCATCGAGAAGACCTACTGTGAGTTGCATGGCGTCCTCGACAACCAGGAGAGCGTCCTCGACGTGATGCTGGCGGGCCTCCGCCTCGGCGGCGTCGAGATCGTCCGAGTGCCGCTGCTCAACAAGGACAGCCTAGAGATGGACGCGGGCGACCACGCCCTGATCGCGCAGACTGCGATGTCGATGACGGAGGCCCACGACGGCGTCGTGATCGTGCACGGGACAGACCGCCTGCATGTGACGGGCGAGCACGTCTTCGCGAGTCAGCCTGAGCCGCAGGCGCCGATCGTATTCACGGGCGCGATGCGCCCATACATGCTGCGAAACACGGACGCGCTACAGAACCTCACAGAGGCGTTAATCGCGGTCCAGCTGCTCACGCCGGGCGTCTACTGCGTAATGCACGGCAAGGTGCTGCAGTTCCCGGGCGTCCGCAAAGACAAAGAGCGGGGCACGTTCACGCGCTGCGATGACTGATCTCCAGCCACACCCCACGCCGTCGCGCGCCCCGCTGCCATGGGCGACGCTGCTGCCGCTCGCGATCCTATGGGTCTGCGCGCTGCTCCCCGTCGCGCTGTTCCTCGTGTCTGGCGCCGACCCGGTCCTCGCGGTCGAAGTCGCCAACACCCTCTCGCTCTGGATCGGCCGGCTGCTGCTGGCAGGCGGCGCCCTGACGCTGCTCGGATTGCTCGCGTATCCACCGTTCCCCGCGTGGCTGCGACGGTTCGCTGACCGCGTGCGGCGCTCCTGGACCGTCGACCGCGCGCCGCTGCTCAAGGCGCTACAGGACCTAGAGCACTTCGAGACCGCGCAGAAGCACTTCGAGGTCGCCCGCATCGCGTGGCTCCGCGCGGACCTGTCGACCGTCGGACCGCACGCCGCGCGCGCCGTGGAGTTGGACCCGAGCATGCCCCAGGCCCACCACCTCTTTGGGCAGTTCTTGCTGCGCGTAGGCGCGAACGCGCAGGCGAGCCGCGCCTTCGCCACGGCCGAGGAGCTCGACCCGGGGCATGCGTTT
>JAYYEE010000374.1:0-7021 GCA_036160175.1 Planctomycetota bacterium | reverse complement strand
AGCAGCGGGCTCCGGACGCCCAGCGCCGCGCCGGCTACTTGCCGGCGCCGAGCTTGGCGATCGCCTTCTGGCGGCCGGCGTCGTCCATCTTGTCCCACTTGGCCTTGCAGCGCTTGCAGCAGAACGCCACCGTCTGACCGCCGAACGTGGCGGTCGGGCCGCCTTCAGCGTCTTCTCCGCTGATAACACAGACCGCCGAGGCGCGCTTCTTCTCCTCCTTTTCCGCAGCGTCGCCCGCATCCTTCTTGGCCACGACCTCGACCCAGGTCCGCACGATCTTCGGGCCAGCCGCGCCGAGCATGCCGTTGCGCTGGCGCGTGCCCTTCTTCTCGAGCTTCTTGACGGTGTCCATACCCTTGATGACCTCGCCCCAGACGGTGTGGCGACCGTCCAGGTGCGGCGTCGGAACGAACGTAAGGAAGAACTGCGAACCGTCGCTGCGCGGCCGGCCGGTGTTGGCCATGCTCAGCAGGCCAGGGCGGTCGTGCTTGCGCATCCCCTTCTTCGGGAACTCACCGTCCATGAAGAAGCCCGGGCCGCCGGTCCCCGTGCCGGTCGGGCAGCCGCCTTGCGCCATGAAGCCCGGGATGATCCGGTGGAAGTTCAGGCCGTTGTAGTAGCCCAGGCGCGCCAAGTAGATGCCCGCAGAGCAGTGCATCGGCGTGCTGTCGACGAGGTAGCGGATCGTCAACGCCCCCTCGGACGTCTCGACGTGCCACAGGTAGTCGACGTTGGGCTGGAACTCCTGCTTCGGCGGAGCGGAGAGGCTCTGCCGCCAACCGCGCTTCTTGGTGTTGACCGACTCTTTCTTGATGAACTTGTCGATCGCGCGGATCGCGGGGTCGTTCTTGGTGATCTTGCTGTCGCCGGCCTTCTCCTGTGAAGCCTTAGGCTTCATCAGCTTGACGCGCTTGGCGCCGTCTTGCGCAGGGAGGAGGGCCGAGGCCGCCAAGACCGGCAGGCAGACGAGGGTCATCAGGTTGTTCATGCCCGCATCCTAGGCCCAACGAGGACGACAGGCGAGACCAGAGCCCCCCGCTGCTCGCGGACGCGCGCGCCGCCGCGCGGTCCCCTCCTCTAACCGACGGCGGTCGACGCCGCGCTGCGACCAAGGCGCCCGCGGGTCGCTGGCCTGGAGCGTCCGGCGTTAAGAGCGGGGCTGCTGGACCGGCGGGGTCGACGACAGCGCCTGGGTCGGCAGGAGCTGCTGGTCTTCGCGCGGCAAGCCAGACTCCAACCAGTGCAGGATCCGGGCGACCCGGTGGTAGTACTGGTGGTGCTGCATCACCTCAGCGTGTCCGCTCGCCGCCACCTGCGCGCGCTCTTCCGCCAGCGGCAGCCACTGGCGGATCTTCTCAAGCGCGTCCTCTTCGTCGCGGTAGTAGGCGAGGTGCAGACCGTCGACGAAGACCTCTTCGAGGCGCGGCACGTAGTGCGTCAAGTGGAACGCACCGCACGCCATCGTGAGGAAGGTCCGGTTGCTGCAGTAGTAGGCGTCCTCGTTGACCTCGTTGACGCCCAAGACGATGCGCGAGGTGGCGCAGATCCTCGCGTAGGCCTTGTTGTTGACCTGACCGCGCACGCGGAGGTGCCGATACGAGCCGACCCAGCGATCCCAATGGCGGCCGTAGACCTCCGTGTCGAACTCCTCCGCGATCTTGGCTAGCAGCGAGGCCCGCTGGCCGCGCCTTCCGGGCCCCCCGATAAACGCGACGTCCCGCACCTGCGCCTGCCGCGCCAGCGGCCGGTGGTAGCGAGGCGCGAAGCCGCTCATCAAGAAGGCCATGTTGGAGAGGCCGTGCTCACGCAGCCACGCGAAGCGCGCGGGGTTGCTCATGCAGACGATGTCTGCCTGGCGGAAGTACTCGATGACCGACGCGTCCATCGTCTCCAGCGCCTCTTCGCACCAGACGACGATGCGGGCCGTGCGGCGAAACTCCGAGGCCAGCGCCAACGGCAGGTCACGAAAGAAGACGAAGACGACGTCTGGCTTGTAGCGCCGGAACTCCGCGCGACACAATCGGTGCGCGGCCTGGATGCCGAACCACCGCCGCCAAGTGACGAGGTTACGCCAGCGCACGTCGACGCCGTGCCGGCGGAGCGCGTCGACGAGCGCCCCCGTGCAACGGGTCCGCGACATGCTCTTGCCAAAGAAGAGGACGCGGCGCACGGGCCCCTGACGGAGACGGTCGAGCGGCGCGCCGTCGACGAAGAGGCCTGGGTCATCCCCCGCGCCGCCGCGGTGATGCGACGCGTAATCGTCTGTCGTCATCCGTTCTCCCTGAGCCCGCCTGGCCGTGACCAGCCGTTCAACCGAACCGCTTCGGTCGCGCCAATGCCTCGTCCTCGAGCGCCCTGGCGGACGCAGCTGCGGCACCTACCTCGACGTTGACCTGATCGTCGCTGCACGAGTTCGAAACATACAAGGACGCACCACCGCCGAGCCACCACCACTTTCTGAAGTAGCCCGCGAAGCTCCCAGGTCCTCCGCCGTTGAGGTCGCGGACGCGCTGGCCGATCCAAGCGTCGCGCAGCTCCGAGCCACCGGGCACCCATCGCCCGTCCTCGACCGCGGCGCGACGCCAGCAGCGCACACCCGCCCAAGTGACCCGGCGCTCGAATTCGGTGCTCGTCCGCATGCAGCGCAGGACACGCGACCGTGAGTAATGGCGTTCTTCCCTGCTTCGCGCCGCCATGGCGTCAGCCACTTCGCCTTCCGACGCCAACACCCCGGATTCCAACAGCGCCGCGACCGCGGCCTGCTCCGTCGCGCCCGAGCGCTGGCGCAGCATGCGGGCCGCGACCGCGAGCCGGTTGCGCGACGCGCGCGCTGTCCCAGGCTTGAAGCGACGCGCGGACTGCATGTCGAGCACCGCGAGCTCGCCAGAAGCGAGGCGGACGAAGTTCTCGGTGTGCAGGTCCGCGTGGTAGATCCCCCGCTCAAGCAAGGCCGCCGCGAGGGCGACCTCTTCCTGGACACGTCGCGCTGGCGCCGCCTCGTCATCGACCACCTTTAGCCCTCTCAGCACGAGCATGGAGCGGTGCGGGGCCCCGCGGCGTCGCGCCGTGAACGCGGCTACGACCTCCGGGCATGGAACGCCGGCCGCCGCTGTGGCGCACAGCATCTCCGCCTCGTGCGCCGCTGGCAGGGGCCGCAGCAAGTAGCGGAGCCGGTCCTTGGCGCGGGGGAAGGTCATCGTCTTAACGAACACGTCCCCTTCACCTAGCGGGCCGCGGTGCACGGCTCGGATGAGGCGCCCTTGCACGAGCTCCAGCCCTGGAGGAGCCTGCCCGCTGTCCACGAAGTCGCGCCACCACCGCGCCACGACGTCGCGCTCGAAGTCGCTCATCGCCGCTCCTCGAGCAGCTCTTGATAGAGCGCGCGCGTCCGCTCGGCAGCGCGCGACGGGTCCATGTCAAGCTGCGACCGACGCAACGCAGCGGCGCCGCAGCGAGCGCGCAGCGCGCCGTCACCGAGCAGGCCTAGCAACGCCCCGGAGAGCGCCGCGGCTGACTCTTCGACGGCGTCGCCCGGCACCTCGCCCGCGCGCCGCGCCGCGACGAGCTCCGGGAGGATCCCGCGCCGCGTCGCGACGACTGGTAGGCCGAACGCCATCGCGTCACAGACCGCGCGGCACGTGCCGTCGCTGCCGGGCACCAAGAAGAAGAAGACATCGAGCGCCCGCAGCGCCTCTTCGTAGGCCGCCCCCTTCTGGTAGCCAGGCAGCACGACGTGTTCCTGGATCCCAGCGCGCTGGATGGGCTCGTGAACGAGCTGACGCATGTCGCGCTCGTTGCCGCGCCCGAGCAGCACGAAGCGGACCTTAGGCTGGTTTCGCGCGACCTCCGCCACGACGTCCCAGAGGAGCTCGAAGCGGCGGTGCGGCTGGACGCGGGCTGTGATACCGACGACGAGGTGATCGTCTGCCAACCCGAAGCGATCGCGCGCGTTCGCTCCGTCGAGGTCGCGCGGCTCGGTGACCGGCTCCTGCAGCAGGACGCGCGCGCTCGGCACGGCGAAGCGCCGCTGTACGCCCTGCTGCGCGCGCTCCGTCGGTGCGAGCACGGCCTGGGTCCGCTTGAAGGCGGCGCGCTGGCGCCAACCGCGGCGCGGCGCGTCCGCCTCGTAGAGGCTCCGGATCACGACAGGCCGTCGCGCGAGCCGCCTCACCGCCAGCGATGCCAGCAGGTGGTCTGCTCCCTGGTGGCAGTGCAGGATGTCGTAGCCCTCTTCCTCGACCAGGAACCGCAGCTCGCGAACGTCACGGAGCAGCGAGGGGACGTGGAAGTGCTTGCGCAGCTCAAGGCCTCGGACCTCGGGCAGGCCCCACCGCTTGAGTTCCTCCGCCACGCGATGTTCGCCGCCGCGGTGCACGAACTCAGCCTGGGTGAAGCTCACGTCGAGGCCAAGACCGCGCAGCCGCGCCGCCGCGCGGATCGCCGGGTCTGCTGGCCCCGTCCACTTGTAGTTGGCGAACAGGTGTAGGACGCGAGGCGCGGTCAACGCGCACCTCCGTCGCGCCCACGCCGCGGCTGCGACCAAAGGCGCCAATATTTCTTCCAGTCCGCGTAGGCCGCCATCGCGGCCGCGAGCGCGCCGCGCCAGCCGTCCAAGATCCCGCGCTTGAGGATCAGCGCCTTGACGAAGACTGCAGGCGGGTGGACCAACACATCGAGCAGCGAGCCGCGCCGGCCCGCGGCCGCCATCGCCTCTGCAGAGATGCGCGTGTACGAGTCCACCGTGCGTCGGTGCGCGGCGAAGTCTCGGTAGTTCAGGTGATCCAAGCGCCCGTGCAGCTCGCTGAGCGTCGCGCCCTCGCGCAGCTCCACGCGGTCGTGCGGCGGGTGCCGACTCACCACAGCGCCCTGCCGCCGATCGAACAAGCGCAGCTTGCGGTCCGGAGAGAAGAGCCCGAACCGCATCACCTTGCCGAGGTAGCGATTCTGCCGCCGGATCTGGTAGCCGCCTTGGAGCGCTCGCGCCCTCGCGAGCTCACCGACCTCTCGCGCGAGCTCCGCGGTCGCCCGCTCGTCGGCGTCGAGGCACAGGACGAAGTCGTGGGTGCAGTGATCCACCGCGAGCTGGCGCTGCGCGGCGAACCCTGGGAACGGCGCGTTGTGCACGACGCGCGCCCCCAGCGCCTCAGCGAGCTCACAGGTGCCGTCGGTGCTGCCGCTGTCTACGACGACGACCTCGTCGCAGAACGCGAGCGAGCGCAGACAGTCTTCGATTCGATCTGCCTCTTGGTAGCAGATCACGCACCCGCTGACCGGCTGCCGGTCTTCGTCAGTCACCCGCCGCCTCCGCGGCGTGATCTTCGCCGCGGTCGGTAGACGCTTCGGCCGCAGGCGCGAGGGACTCGCCCGTCATGCGCTCGTGGACAGCCTTCAGCGAGGCTTGGATCTCCATGAGCCGCTGGCCCCAGTCCTGAGTGCGGCCGTCCGCCTCGACAGCGCCCGCCGCTGCCTTCATGACCTGGTTCCGCTCGTCAGCCGACAGGCCGAGCTTCTCGTGCAGCAAGTATTGGTTGCTGTAACCAAGCACCTGGTTCCATCGCAGCAACTCCAACACCTGGCCGAGCAGCTCGGTGAGCTGCAGCTCAGCTTCGGTGAGGCCCATCGACTGGGCCTTTTGCTTGCGGCGACGGTTCGAGGTCACGAGGAGCCCGGGCTCGCGGAGGCCTAGGCCTTCGCGAGGTTCTCGTTGGCGAAGTCCCAGTTCACCAGGTGCTCCAGGAACGTCTTCATGTAGTCGGGGCGTCGGTTCTGGAAGTCGAGGTAGTAAGCGTGCTCCCAGACGTCCATCGTCAACAGCGGCGTGACGCCGTCGTGCGTGAGCGGGGTCTCGGCGTTCGGGGTCTTCTTGACGGCGAGCTTGCCGTTCTCGAGCACGAGCCACGCCCAGCCGCTGCCGAACTGCGTCGCGCCCGCCGTCGTGAAGAGCTCGACGAACTTGTCGTAGCCGCCGAGGTCGCTGTCGATCTTCTCCGCGATCGCGCCGGTCGGCTTGCCGCCGCCGCCCGGCTTCATCGAGTTCCAGTAGAAGGTGTGGTTCCACACCTGGGCGGCGTTGTTGAAGACGCCCGCCTTGTCCGCCTTGCCCGCGGTCGCCTTGATGATGTCCTCCGTCGACATGTCGGCGAACTCCGAGCCGTCGATCAGCTTGTTGCCGTTGACGACGTAGGCGTTGTGGTGCTTGCCGTGGTGGATCTCGAGGGTCTGTTGGTTGATGTGCGGCGCCAGGGCGTCCTTCGCGTAGGGCAGTTCGGGGAGTTGCAGTGCCATGATTGGGAGGTCGGAAATCAGGGGATGAGGCGCGGCCGCGGGCGGTCATCGGACCGCAGCGGACAAACGCGCAGAGGCGAAAGATAGGCCATGTGCCCCCCACACCGAAAGCGATTCGTCCCATCCGCGGCCGCACCATATGGTGGCCGACATGGCAGACCTCGCTGGGTTCTCCCTTCTCCTGGACACGATCGCGCGCCTGCGGGCCCCGGACGGCTGCCCCTGGGACCGCGAGCAGACCACGGCCAGCATGGCGACCTGCCTGCTGGAAGAGGCCTTCGAGGCCAGCGACGCGCTCCGGCGGGGCGCAAGCGACGAGGCCAAAGAGGAGGTCGGCGACGTGCTCGTCAACGTCGCGATGATCAGCCAGATCGCCAGCGAGGACGGTCGGTTCTGCGCCGACGACGTGGCCCGCAGCGCCGCCGAGAAGCTGGTCCGGCGCCACCCCCACGTTTTTGGCGAGCAACATGCCGACTCGGCAGAGGGCGCGCTTGAGTCGTGGGAGCAGCAGAAGCGGCGTGAGCGCCGTGAGCGCGGCGCGGACCAGAGCGCGCTCGCCGGGGTCCCGAGGGCGCTCCCAGCGCTGCTGCGGGCGTACCGCGTCGGCCAGAAGGCCGCCAAGACCGGCTTCGACTGGCCAGACGTCGAGGGCCCGCGGAGCAAGCTCGCCGAAGAGCTCCGAGAGCTGGACGAGGCCGTCGGGAGCGGCGACCAGCGCGCGGTCCACGACGAGCTG
>JAYYEE010000373.1:0-4046 GCA_036160175.1 Planctomycetota bacterium | reverse complement strand
CCATGCGCCCCATCATCGACATCGACCGATCGGCCCCAGGGAAGTTGGGTGTGACCATGGCCTTGCCAGGCGAGAGCGCGACATAGTTCAGGACATCGGCAAGGCCCACCTTGTCCTCCCACTGCACGAACAGCACCGCTTCGGCCCCGACCTTCGCGAGGTTGCGCGCCGTGCGCCCAAGTCCGCCGAGGACACCGAAGGACATACCAAATTTCTGCTCCACGCTCAGATCGTCCCGCACGCGACCGCGCGGGCCTTTCACGGCCACCACGGCAACCTTGCCGCTGAGATCGCCGTCATCGGGGATGTCGCGCGATGCCCCCCGGGTGCGGCCGTAACCGACCCACGCAGCCTTACCCGCGATCTCAGCCGCCATCTCCTTGGCGCCGAGCACCGCGAAGCCCTCCTCCAAACGGACCTCACCGACCGCGACGCTCGCGCCGTCCACCACGTAGGTGCGCTCGATGCCGTAGCGCTGGTAATACGAGCGCACCCCGACGTCGCCGGCGTCGCCGCCCTCGACGCGGTCACCGAGCGGTGCCAAGCCGAGCGACTCGAAGTGGTTCGCGATGTACTTCGCCGCAGCCTGTTGCCCCTTCGAGCCGGTCAGGCGGCCGCCCAGCTCATCCGACGCGAGGAAGTTGGCGTGTCCGAGCAGCTCCTTCTCAGCGATCGCTTGGATCGCATCAGGCGGTGCCAACTTCTGCGCCGTCTTCGGGGCGTCTTGCGCGACGACCGCCGCGGCGGCGAAGAGTGCGACAAACGGTGACGTGGATGCGAACGAGCGGATCATGCAGTGAGTCAGAATTGGCTAAGGGAGCAGTCGTGATCACCATACGCTTTCTCAGCGCGCAGAGGCGTCGAACCGCCGACAACTGTCGCGCTCGACCACCGCACCGCTCTGCTATGACCGCGCCTTCCCTCGGCCGCCGATCGTTCCTCCTCGCAGCAGGAGCCGCCCCGCTCGCCGCCCCGCTGGCTGCCCGCCGCCTCCGTGGCCTCGACGATCCTGACGACATGGCCGCGTTCGGACGCTTGATCGGGCTGAGGTTCAGCGACACAGAGACCGCTCAAGCGGAGCGGAGCCTCGCTGGCTATCGGCGCGACTACGAGGCGCTGCGCGCGAGCGACGTGTCGTTCGACCTGCCGCCTAGCACGGCGTTCGACCCCTTCCCGCAGGCGCAAGCGCGGCCTGCGCCGACGAGGCCGCATCGCGTAGAGATTCCAACAGACACGCCGCTCCCCGCCGCCGAGGTCGACCTCGCGTTCTTAGGCGTCCTGGAGCTCGCAAGCCTGCTGCGACAGAAGCTGGTCACGTCGCGGCGACTCACCGAGCTCGCGCTCTCGCGGCTGAAGCGGTTTGACCCAACGCTCCACTGCGTCGTCAACCTCCTCGAAGAACAAGCGCTCAACCGGGCGGACGAGCTAGACGCAGAGCTCGCCGCGGGCAAGGACCGCGGCCCGCTGCACGGGATCCCGTACGGGGCCAAGGACCTGTTCGCGTGGCCAGGCGCACCGACGACGTTCGGCGCCAAGCCATACGCCGAGCAGCGATGGGACATCGAGGCGACCTGCTTGGCGCGGCTCAGGGACGCAGGCGCCGTGCTCTGCGCGAAGCTCTCGCTCGGCGCGCTCGCGATGGGCGACCTCTGGCACGGCGGTCGCACCCGCAACCCCTACAACCCCGCGCAGGGCAGCAGCGGGTCGTCCGCGGGCTCGGCCAGCGCCGTCGCGGCAGGCTTGGTGCCGTTCGCGATCGGCACCGAGACGCTCGGCTCGATTGTTTCGCCGTGCCGCCGCTGCGGCGTCGGCGGCCTGCGTCCCACATTCGGCGCAGTCAGCCGCTACGGCGCTATGCCGCTTTCTTGGACCATGGATAAGGTCGGCCCGATCGCGCGGACGGCGACCTGCGCCGGGGTCGTCTTCGACGCCATGCGCGGCGCCGACAGACGAGACCCCAGCGCGCGCGACACCGGCTTCGCTTGGCAACGCAGCGACAACCTCAAGGGGCTGAAGGTCGGCGTGCTGGCCCTCACCGGCTGGCCGCGCAGCGACGCGCACCGAGGCTTCCTGCGCTGGCTCGAAGACAAGGCCAGCGCGCCACGGACGATCCAGCTTCCCGACGCACCCTACGGCGCCATGCTCTTGGTGCTGCACGCGGAGGCTGCCGCTGCGTTCGACGAGCTGACGCGCTCTGGCAAGGACGACGAGCTGCCCGGGCAGCGCGCTGGCGACTGGCCGAACGCGTTCCGCAGCGCGCGGACCATCCCCGCCGTCGAGTATTTGCAGGCCAGCCGGACGCGGACACGACTGCTGACGCAGATGCGCGACGCTTTGGCCGACGTAGACGTGCTCGTCTCACCGACCCACGGGGGGCCGCTGCTCACCGCCACCAACCTGAGCGGCCACCCGACGATGGTGCTGCCGGTCGGTCGCTCGGGCCGTGAAACCGACGGCGGGCGCCCAGAGCTGATCGCGCTGACCGGACAACTCGACGGCGAGGGCCCGCTGCTGCAGGTCGCAGCGGCGTGGCAAAATGAGACCGCGTGGCACACCGCACGCCCAGAGCTAACCGACCGATGAAGCGCGCGCTGAGGAACGTCGGCATCGCCCTCGCTGCAGGCTCACTGATCCTCTTCACCCGGTGCGTCGGCAGCAGCGAAGACGCGACCCCCGCTGCAAGCGTCGGCGCAGCGTCCGACACAGACTGCATCATCGTGGCGGGACACCGAGTCCGCATCGGCACGCGGGTCGTCACCTACGAAGAAGCCGGCGGTTACAGCGCGTATCGCCTGGGTAAGCACTTCGACCGCAGCCACGGTACCGACGGCAAGCGCCGCTACGGCGAGCGCCCCGGAGCCCCACAGACGCTCGCAGAGCTCCGCGACGTCGTGCATCAGTTCGTCGTCCACTACGACGTCTGCGGGACCTCCCGCCAGTGCTTCAAGGTCTTGCACGACATCCGAAACCTGTCCGTGCACTTCCTGCTCGACGTCGACGGGACCATCTACCAAACGCTCGACGTCAAGGAGCGGGCGTGGCACGCGACGATCGCCAACAACGGCACGGTCGGGATCGAGATCGCGCACCCTGGCGCGTGGCTCAGCCCGCTCAACGCCGACATGCGACGGTGGTATGAGCAAGACCAGGACGGCTGGCGGATGCGGTTCCCGGCGTGGATGGCAGAGACCGGCGTGCGCACGCCCGGCTTCGTCCCGCGGCCCGCGCGCCCCCAGTTCGTGAGCGGCTTCGTGCAGGGTGAGGAATACCACCAATTCGACTTCACCGCAGAGCAGTACGAAGCGCTGGCGCTGCTGCTCGCGGGGCTCAACCAAGCCTTACCGCGCATCCAGCTCGAGGCGCCGCGCGACATCGACGGCGGCGTCGCGGACCGAGCGCTGTCGCCTGACGCGCTGCTGCGCTTCGACGGCGTCGTCGGCCACTACCACGTGCAGACCAATAAGCAGGACCCGGGGCCAGCCTTCCAGTGGGAGCGTGTCCTCGCCGAGGCGCGGAGCTTGCGCGGGTATTGAGCGCTTAGCCGGCGCTCGCCGCGAGGCTACCGCGCGCTCGCCGCGCGGCTGCGCCCGGCAGACCGGATCGCCTCAAGCTCCGCCGTGAGCGCAGAGACGACCTCGGGGTAATCCGCTGCGACGTCGCGCTCCTCGCCGAGGTCGTCGACCAGGTCGAAAAGCTGGTAGGGCTCGCCGAACGGCTTGCCCTTGGGGCGCTGCCGGCCGCCAGAGCCGTTGCCCGCGACCAGCTTCCAGCGCCCCTTGCGGAGCGCGAACATCCCCGCGGCCGAGTGGTGAACGATGGGCGGACGTGCGGTGACCCTGCCGCCGCGCGCGCCGAGCGCGGCCGGCAAGAAGCTGAAGCTGTCCTCCGCCGCGTCGTCCGGCAACGGGCGCTGGAGCACGTCTGCGCAGGTGGCGAAGAAGTCGGTCAGACAGATCGCCTGCTCGGCGCGCGTATTGGCTGGGACGCGGCCAGGCCAACGGACGAAGAACGGGACGCGGTGCCCCGCTTCCCAGATGTCGGCCTTC
>JAYYEE010000372.1:0-6254 GCA_036160175.1 Planctomycetota bacterium | reverse complement strand
GGCCGCGCGTGGCTCCCCGCCGCCCTCACCGGATCCGTCGCGGGCCCGAGCCCAGTGTGGTTGCGCGAGGACGGCGTCTACGACCTGACGCCGCGCGCGGCGACGACCTCGGAGTTGTTCGCCGGCGGAGTCGGCTGGGTCGAAGACGGCGTCGCGGGCCTGCGCTGCGTCGGCAGCTACGACGAGATCATGCGCAACACGCTCGCGGACGCGCGCGACGCGAGCGCGCCGCGCTTCTTGCCGCCCGTCGACCTCCAGCCCATCAAGGCGTGCGGCGTGACCTTCATGGTCAGCGCGTTGGAGCGGGTCATCGAGGAGCGCGCCGGCGGGGACAGCGCGCGCGCAGACGCGGTCCGCACCGAGATCAAGGCGCGCATCGGGACCGAGATCTCGAGCGTCGTGCCTGGGTCTCCCGAAGCAGAGCAGGTCAAGCAGGTCCTGCTGAAGGAGGGGCTCTGGTCGCAGTATCTGGAGGTGGGCATCGGGCCGTACGCCGAGGTGTTCACCAAGTCCCAGGCGCTCTCAGCCGTCGGCGTCGGGGACGACGTCGGCGTCCTCGAGATCTCCTCGTGGAACAACCCAGAGCCGGAGGTCGTGCTGCTCGTCGACCCGCGCGGCGAGATCGTCGGCGCGACGCTCGGCAACGACGTCAACCTGCGCGACATCGAGGGGCGCAGCGCGCTGCTCTTGGGCAAGGCCAAGGACAACAACGGCTCGGCCGCCATCGGCCCTTTCGCGCGCCTGTTCGACGACACCTTCTCGCTCGACGACGTCCGCGACGCCGAGGTCACGTTGACGATCCGGGGCGAAGACGGCTTCGCGCTCAAGGAGGTCAGCCCGATGAGCAGCATCAGCCGCGACGTCACGGACCTGGTCCGCCAGACCATCCACGACAGCCACCAATACCCGGACGGCATCGCGCTCTACACGGGCACGCTGTTCGCGCCGACCAAGGACCGCGACGCCGAAGGTCAGGGGTTCACCCACCACCTCGGCGACGTCGTGCGAATCTCTTCACCGAAGCTCGGCGCGCTGCAGAACCGCGTACGGCACTGCCACGAGATCCCCAAGTGGGAGTTCGGGATCGCAGCCCTGATGCACAACCTCGCCCGCCGCGGCCTCTTGGGCAGCTGAGACGCTCGCGCGACGGCGAGTTCAGCGCTTCTGAAAGACCTTGTGGCGGCGATTCCCGCCGGAGATCAAGTAGGCGATCAGGTCGCGCACCTCGTCGGCGTTCATCTGGCCGATCGTGTTGGGCGGCATCATCGACAGCGGGGACAGCGCGACCGACGCGACCTCGCTGCTCGCGACCTTGGTCAGGTCCGCGAAGTCGTAGGCGTTGGTCGCGACCGCGAGCTCGCCCTCGTCTCGGAATATGACGCGGCCGTGCAGCTCCCCGCCGCCCTTCATCGTGACGACGCTGGCCTGGTACTGCTCGGCGATGATCTCGTTGGGCGCGCAGATCGACGACGCGATCGCCGCGACCGAGAAGCGCTTGCCGACCGACCCGAGGTCCGGACCGCAGCGGCCGCCCTCGCCCGCGAAGCGGTGGCAGAGCACGCACTGCCCCGCCTGGAACATGGCCTTGCCGTTCTGGAAGTCCCGGCCGACGAGCTGGCCCTCACAAGCATCCACTACGCGCTCGGCGGTCCACGCCTCGCCCGGCCCCTTCGCCTGCGGCAAAGCACCCTGATCGATCGGCTCGACGTCGCCGATCAACCACGCGACCGACGCCTTCTGGTCGTCGGGCAGCGCGTCGATCGCCTCCTCCCGGATGGCGCGGATGTAGCCCGCGAAGCTCTTGCCGCCCTGCGTCTGCAGCATGCGGTTGAGCCAGCCGAAGTAGTCCTTACGAAGCGCGCGCGTCCAGCCGCGCTTCACCCCGCGCAGGCAGTACGCGTAGTGGATGTTCTGGCTGTTGGGCGCGTTGGCCATCGCCTCGAGGATCGGCTTGCCGTACTCGTGCCGCGCCAGCGTCTTCGCGTCGTACTCCATCGCACGCGCCTGCGTCGTCTTCATCAGCGCGACCGTCGCAGCCACGACGCCGTCCGCGTCGAGGCGGCACAGCAACCGGCACAGCTCCGCGTCGAGGTCGTCGTCGCCGCTCGGGTAGTGCGGCAGCAGCTGCGCCGCCAGGGCAGCCTGCGCCGCCTCGTCGACCTCCAGACGGATCAGGCACAGACCGCAGGCTCGCAGCAGCGCGAGCTGGTCGTCGCGTCCCAGCTCGCCGAAGGCGACGTCCCGCAGCCGCGCCATCAGGCGGCCGCCGAGCGCAGCGTCCCCGTGGCGCGCCAGCGCGATCGCCGCATGCACGAGCGCGCGCGGGTCCTGCTCCGCCAGCGCACGGTCCCGCCACAGCGCGACGTGCTGGCTCTCGACCGCCAGCCGCGCGGCGTAGCGCACGGCGCGGTCGGCGTGGCCCAGGTTCGGCCACGCGGTCGCGACCGCTTCAACCTCTGCCCATGAGCCGACCCCCTTCATCGCGATGCCGTGGAACCGCTCCAGCGAACGGCGCAGGTCCCGCAGGCTCTGATTCGCCAACAGGCGCCGCCCCTCGCCCGGCTCCGGCGCGCCGACGTAGCGCACGCGGTAGAGCTTGGAGTCCGTGTTGCGGCCGCCGGTGAGCAAATACATGTGCCCGTCGGGGCCGAACCGCATCGCCGAGACGTTGAGCGGCTCACCGTGGAGGAACTCGGTCTTGACGCCGCGGTAGCTCGCGCCGTCCTCCTCCATGTCGACCGTGTAGACGGTGCCGAAGGTCCAGTCGCAGACGAACAGCTGATCCTGGAACGCGGCCGGGAAGTTTGAGTGGTGCCCGAAGCTGATCCCCGTCGGCGAGCCCGGCCCGAGGTCGCAGACCGAGCCGCAGCTGTCGGCGTAGTAGTCCGGCCACTTCGCCGAGCCGGTCCGCCAGCCGAACTCGCTCGCTGAGGTGACGTGGTTGACCCGCGTCGGGCGGTACCACGGGCTGCCGACGTCGAACTCAAGGTCGCTGTCACACGTGAACAGCTCGCCCTCGCGGTTGATCGCGAGGTCGACGCCGTTGCGCAGGCCGTGCGCGATCATCGTCCACTCCGAGCCGTCCGGCGAGACGCGCGCGATCCAGCCCGCCGGCGGGCCGATGCCCCGCGCGTGGCCGCTCGGGTCCGGCATCGACGGCAGCAAGGTGTCGTTGGCGTAGACCTGCGGGTGCAGCGTGAGCACGCCGTCGGGCAGCCGCGAGTGGTTGCCCGAGATCACGTAGAGCCCCTCGCCGTCCTCGGTCAACACGATCGTGTGCGCCGAGTGCTCCCAGCCGGGGTACAGCTTCTTGAGCAGCGTGAACTCGTCGAAGGCGTCGTCGCCGTCGGTGTCCCGCACCCGGTAGAAGCCCTTCATCGTCGACATGTAGAGGCTGTCGAACGCGTAGAGGAAGCCGAGCGCGCCGAACACCGTGCGCCGCCCCCACGCGACCGGCTCCTCGGGGAAGCCGCGCATCGGCTCGACCGCGACCTCGCCGCCAACGTCTTCGACCGACGGCAGCGTCAGCCGGAAGACGCCCTTGTCGTCCTGGTCGGAGACGAGCAGCCGCCCCTTCGGGTCGAAGTCCATCGCGACCCACGAGCCCTGGTCGTCCGGCACGTCGTAGACGAGGTCCGCGTCGAAGCCCTCGCGCAGCGTCAGCCCGGTGTCCTCGTCGAGGTGGTAGACGGGCGCCGGCTGCGGCTCATCGTTCGCGCCAGAGCACGCCGCCACGGCCGCGAAGGGGAGAGACCAAATCCGGAGCGCGCGCATCTTCACCGGGGCATCCTAACGCGTAGAGTCTGGCGCGCATGCAGCGCGACCGACTCCTCTTGCTCTTGCCGCTGCGCGAGACCGCTCGACGACTCCCGCAGGTAACGCTCGGCGTCTGGCTGTTCGGCGTAGGCATCGCGGCGATGCTGCGCGCCGACCTCGGCGTGCCGCCGTGGGACGTGTTCCACCAAGGCGTCGCCCAACGGCTCGACGTCAGCATCGGCACCGTCATCATCGGGACCGGCCTGCTCTTGGTGCTCGCCTTCGTGCCCCTCCGTGAGCGGCTCGGGCTCGGCACGATCTTGAACGCCGTGCTGATCGGGGTCTCCGTCGACGTGACGTTGTCCTGGTTGCCAGCGCAGCCGCCGCTCTGGGCACGCGCGCTGCTGTGCGCGCTCGGCCCCGTGGTGGTCGGGTTGGCGTCTGGCCTCTACCTCGGCGGCGGCCTCGGCCCCGGGCCGCGCGACGGGCTGATGACCGGCATCGGACGCCGCGGCTTCACGATCTGGAAGGTGCGCACGCTCATCGAGGTCTCCGTGATGGTCATCGGCGTCCTGCTCGGCGGACGGCTCGGGGTCGGCACCGCGTGGTTCGCGCTCAGCATCGGTCCGATCGTCCAGTTCTTCCTGCGGCGGATGACTCGGGAGCCGTGAACGCGTCTTCATGGCGTAGCATCCCGCGATGCCCTGCGCCTCCTTGTCCAACGCGCTCTTTGCCTTGACTGCCTGCGCCACCCCGGCGCTGCGCGCACAGGAGCCGCCGGCGGTCACATGGACCGACGTCTCTACTTGGCGGCTAGAGGGCCGCGCCTTCGACGACCGCGCGGCCCCGTTTGACCGCCTACCAGCGGCGGCAAAGGCGTCCGTGCGCAAACCGGTCTGGGACTTGTCTCGCCACAGCGCCGGCATCTCAGCGCGCTTCGTCACGGACGCGCGCGAGGTCCACGTGCGCTACCGGCTCACCTCGGCGAGGCTGTCGATGTACCACATGCCGGCGACCGGCGTGAGCGGCGTCGACCTCTACGCGCGAGACGACGCCCGGCGGCTGCGTTGGGTCGGCGTCTCGCGCCCCGCCGGTCAAGACGTCTCACAGCGGCTCTGCGCCAACCTCGCCGCGCCGCCCGAGGGCGGCCGCGAGTTCACGCTCTACCTGCCGCTCTACAACGGCGTCGAGCGCTTGGAGCTCGGCGTGCCGGAGGGAGCGACGCTTACGCCGCTCCCACCTCGAGACACCAAGCCGATCGTCGTCTACGGCACCTCGATCGCGCACGGCGCGTGCGCCAGCCGGCCGGGGATGGCGTGGCCTGCCCTGCTGTCCCGAGACATTGACCGAGAGGTGGTGAACCTCGGGTTCTCCGGAAACGGGCGCATGGAGCCGGAGGTCTGCGAGCACGTCGGGGCCATCGACGCCGCGGCGTTCGTGATCGACTGCCTACCGAACATGAGCGCCGCGCAGGTCCAGGCTCGCACGGCCCCGCTCGTTCGCCAGCTCCGCCGCGCCCGGCCGGACGCGCACATCTTGCTAGTCGAGGACCGCACGTTCACCAACGCGTGGGTCTTCCCCGCGCGGCAGCGCGCTCACGACGAGCGGCGCGCCGCGCTGCGCGCAGCCTACGACGAGCTGCGGCGCGATGACGACCGCCTGCATTACCTTGAGGGCGACCGCCTGCTGGGCGCCGACGGTGAGGCCGCGACCGACGGGAGCCACCCCAACGACCTCGGCATGAGGCGCCAAGCGCGCGCGGTGGCGGCGGCGCTGCAGAAGGCCCTGCACTGACTCACGCCGCGAGCTATGCTCGAACACGCTCCGACCGCCTGCCGCCCGAACGCATGTCCAAGTTCCTCGCTGTCTTCGTGACCTTGATCGCTCTGACCGCCCTCGGCGTGTCGGGGTTCGCGTATTACCAAGCGTGGCTCAACCAACCGCTAGAAGACGCCGAGCAGGTCGCGCCGGCCGAGATCGGCGACGTCGCGGGCGTCGTAGCCGCAGCCGGTGACGCGGTCTTCGAGTTGACCTCGATCGACGATGGCGGCAACACCCAGATGCTCTGGCGCTGCGGGAAGCGCCTCGCCGGCGTGCGGCACGACTACGTGGGCGCCTGGACCTCATTGAACGGCCGCGCCCTCGTCGACCCGCAGTCCGGCGCGCTGCGCGCCGGCGAGCTGCACGTCGCGGTCAACGCGATGCGCGGTCACGGAGAGCACCCGGCGCCCAACGCCATGATCAACACCGTGCGCGCCAACCAGTGGTTCGCGCCGGACCACCCGACGGCGGTGCTCCGCGCTGGCGCAGCGCGCGCCCGCGCCGCCGACGAAGCCGCAGAGTATGCCGACGCGATCGCCGACTGGACGCACGCGCTCGCTTGCGAGCTGACGCTCAACGGGGTCACGAAGGCGCTGACGGTCTACGCGAGCGTGGCGGGGGGGGGCGGGCGCCGCGCGGCCGCCCCCCGCGGAGCCACCGCCCCCCCGCCCCCCGGC